>DALYUA010000521.1:0-2282 GCA_031993245.1 Buttiauxella sp.
ATAGATGATTAATAACCGTTAATAACTTTTTTAACTTATTGATTTTTATGGTTTAATATTTTAATACCCATTTAAAACAAGACAATTCTGAATCGCTGGGTATACTCGCCACCACTGAATGCCGTGATGCCTGACAAGAGAGCGGTTGAATATCTTAACTAGCGAAGTGAATTCATTAACTGAACGGTGATGAATATCACCAGGCCTGAATTTTGCCTTTGTTATTTCAACTTATAAGACACTTTTTAGTGCCTCTTTGTTGTCTCCGTCAGTCAGGTTTTTAATAATGAGTTGGTGACGTCTTATGAGTATTACTGTTGACCGCGAAGCACGAAGTGAGAATGGTTTTATTGCCAGCGATCCCGCAAGCGTAAGCGTATTTGCATTAGCCCGCCGCGTTGCACAATTTAATGTGTCAGTGTTAATTACCGGTGAAACAGGAACCGGTAAAGAGTGCGTTGCAAAATATATTCATGAGAGCGCCGCCGGTAAAAACTCTCCCTATATTGGCGTAAACTGCGCCGCGATCCCCGAAAGCATGCTGGAAGCTATTTTATTCGGCTATGAAAAAGGTGCGTTTACGGGAGCGGTCACCAGCGTGCCGGGTAAATTCGAGCAGGCGAACGGCGGTACATTATTGCTCGATGAAATTGGCGATATGCCGCTGACGTTGCAGGCCAAGCTATTACGCGTGCTGCAAGAGCAGGAAGTCGAACGCCTGGGAAGCCACAAACGTATCCCTCTGGATATTCGTCTGGTGGCCTCGACAAATAAAGATTTGCAGGTTGAGATTGCCGAAGGTCGTTTTCGTCAGGACCTGTTCTATCGTATTTCAGTCGTCCCGATTCATATCACGCCATTACGTGAACGCAAGCAGGATGTTATTCCACTGGCGCTGCGCTTTATCAACAAATACCAGGCTTTCCACAAGGGAAAAATCCATCTCAGCGACGAGGCGCGTCATGCGCTGGTGAGCTACGACTGGCCGGGCAACGTACGCGAACTCGAGAACGTTATCCAGCGAGGGCTGATTTTGTGTAACGGCGCGGAAGTGACCTCACACGATTTTGGCCTGATGCACACCCCTTTGCCCGAAGTCCCTGCCGTTGACGTGATGCCTGCTTATGAAGAAACGAAAAGCGGCGGCGTGAGTGGCACGATGGCCGCTATTCACAACGTCAAACTGCACGGCCGCATGGCGGAGTATCAGTACATCATCGATTTATTGAAGCGCCACAAAGGCAATAAATCGAAAACCGCAGAATTTTTAGGCATCACCCCTCGGGCATTGCGCTATCGACTGGCGTCAATGCGCGACGAAGGGATTGATATTGAATGTTATTCCTGACGCGCAAAGGGCCAACCGATGGAAAAAATTTCAGGACCAGGGATCGCCGCATCCCAGCAGGAAATACTGACACGCATGCGGCAAACCGCTGCTACGGCGCAAACCGGGGCCATTAGTCCGGGTTTTTCTATTGCCCCGGCGGACGCCAGCATGTTCGGCGCCCCGGCGCAGCCCGTGTCGTTTGCCAAAGTTATGAACACGGCTATCGACAATGTTGACCAGATGCAGCATGTCGCGAGCGCCCGCCAGACCGCCATCGACACCGGACAAAGTGACGATTTAACCGGGGCGATGATCGAAAGCCAGAAAGCCAGCGTGGCCTTCTCGGCGATGATGCAGGTGCGCAACAAGCTCACCACCGCGCTGGATGAAGTGATGAATATTGCGCTCTAAGGTTTTTTACCGTGTTAAACAAAATTAAAGCCAGACTGCCCGCCATCGCATTACCCGCGGGCCTGAACAACAGCAAATTTTTCATCGGCGCCGCCGCAGTTTTACTGACCGGTGCCATTGTCGTCTCTCTGTGGCGCAGCAATCAGGGCTATGTCGCGCTGTACGGTGAAAAAGAACATATTCCGGTTTCTCAGGTTGTTGAAGCGCTGGGAGGCGAAAGCATTGCCTACCGCATAAACCCTGAGAACGGCCAGATCCTCGTCCCGGAAAGCAAACTTTCCCGCGCGCGTATGGCGCTTGCGGCGAAGGGGATCGCCGCGGTATTGCCGGAAGGCTACGAGCTGATGGACAAAGAAGAGATGCTCGGCAGCAGCCAGTTTGTCCAGAACGTGCGTTACAAGCGCAGCCTGGAAGGTGAGCTCTCCAAAAGCATCATGGGCCTTGAACCGGTAGAAAACGCCCGCGTTCACCTTGGTCTGAGCGAATCAAGCTCGTTTGTGATGAGCAACAAGCCTGAAAGCAGCGCCTCGGTCATGGTTCA
>DALYUA010000522.1:0-2274 GCA_031993245.1 Buttiauxella sp.
AGCCCAATCAGCGTATTGGGATCGCGCCCCTCCAGCCTTTCAAACAGCGTAATGCCCAACCCTTCGCTTTTAAAACTGCCCGCACACTGCAACGGTTGTTCTTTGCGAACGTAATTGCGGATCTCTTCTTCGCTTAAGTGGCGAAAATGCACATCAAAAGGTTCGCACATCGTTTGCAGGTGGCCGTTTTGCGAATTATAAAGCGCAAGCCCGGTATAAAAAGTCACGATGCTGCCGCGAGCGAGGAGTAGCTGCTGCACTGCCTTTTCTTCAGTATGCGGTTTACCAGCAATCTGATTATTTAAGACACAAACCTGATCCGAGCCGATAATTAAATGGGCGGGAAATTCATTTTTTAAAGCTTGCGCTTTGGCCTGCGCAAGGCGGGTGACCAGTTCACGAGCGCTTTCACCGGCCTGCGGCGTTTCATCTGCAAGAGGCGAGGCGGTAATAAAAGGTACGCCAAGTTTTTCAAGCAGGGCGCGGCGGAAAGGAGAAGTAGAAGCCAGCACGATCGATTGCATATTTTTTTCATTAAAGATAGCGAATTGGATAAAGGCATTTTAAACTGTGCCACCGCAATGTGTGCGAATAAATGGCGAAAGGCGCTGTTTCGAGGCCTTTTTCTTTGACTCTACGACGTTACAAAGTTAATATGCGCGCCCTATGCAAAAGGTAAAATTACCCCTGACTCTCGATCCGGTTCGTACGGCTCAAAAACGCCTTGATTACCAGGGTGTTTATACACCTGAACAGGTTGAGCGCGTCGCCGAATCTGTGGTCAGTGTGGACAGTGATGTAGAATGCGATATGACGTTTGCTATCGATAACCAGCGCCTCGCGGTTTTAACCGGAGATGCAAAGGTGTCGGTAACACTCTCATGTCAGCGTTGCGGGAAGCCGTTTGCTCATCAGGTCTACACACAGTATTGTTTTAGCCCGATCGTCAAAGACGAGCAGGCTGAAGCACTCCCGGAAGCGTATGAGCCGGTTCAGGTTAACGAATTTGGCGAAATCGATCTTCTGGCTTTGGTTGAAGATGAAATCATCCTCTCCTTGCCAGTGGTTCCGGTGCATGATTCTGAACACTGTGAAGTGTCCGAGGCGGACATGGTCTTTGGCAAACTGCCTGAAGAGGCGGAGAAACCAAACCCATTTGCCGTATTAGCCAGTTTAAAGCGTAAGTAATTGAGGAGTAAGGTCCATGGCCGTACAACAGAATAAACCAACCCGTTCCAAACGTGGCATGCGTCGTTCCCATGACGCGCTGACCACCACCACTCTGTCCGTGGACAAAGTTTCTGGCGAAACTCATCTGCGTCACCACATCACCGCCGACGGTTACTACCGCGGCCGCAAGGTTATCGCTAAGTAATCTGGCGATACCTTGAGACGTCTAACCCTTGCGTTAGATGCCATGGGTGGGGACTTCGGTCCTTCCGTGACAGTGCCTGCAGCATTGCAGGCACTGGACTCTAATTCCCAGCTAAGCCTTCTTTTAGTCGGTTGTCCCGACGCCATCACACCATTACTTGCCAAAGCTGATTTTGAAAAACGTTCACGTCTGCAGATCATTCCTGCGGAATCGGTTATTGCCAGTGATGCCAGGCCGTCACATGCGATCCGCAACAGTCGCGGTTCATCCATGCGTCTGGCGCTTGAGTTGGTGAAAGAGGGGCGGGCTGAGGCCTGCGTGAGCGCCGGTAACACCGGTGCCCTGATGGGGCTGGCAAAACTATTGCTCAAGCCCATTGAAGGAATTGAACGCCCGGCGCTGATGACGGTTTTACCCCATCAGCAAAAAGGCAAAACAGTGGTGCTGGATCTCGGCGCTAATGTAGACTGCGACAGTAATATGCTGGTGCAGTTTGCCATCATGGGCTCCGTGATGGCGGAAGAAGTGCTGGGTCTGGTTAACCCTCGCGTGGCGTTGCTGAATATCGGCGAAGAAGAGACCAAAGGCCTCGACAGTATTCGCGACGCCTCTGCATTATTAAAAACAATGCCTTCTATCAACTATATTGGTTATCTTGAAGCCAACGAACTGTTGACCGGAAAAACGGATGTGCTGGTGTGTGATGGCTTTGTTGGTAATGTCACACTCAAGACGATGGAAGGGGTTGTGAGAATGTTTCTTTCGCTCCTCAAATCCCAGGGCGAAGGGAAAAAAAAGGCGTGGTGGCTGATTTTATTGAAGCGTTGGTTACAAAAACATCTGACCAGGCGATTCAGTCACCTCAACCCCGACCAGTATAATGGCGCCTGTCTGTTAGG
>DALYUA010000523.1:0-2274 GCA_031993245.1 Buttiauxella sp.
CGTAAGTGACTAAAAATATAAATGTTTTTCATAGAAAGCCTTTGTCTTCTGACGTCTGTTACAACGTCCAGTCGCCTTCGAAACAGATCCAGTCTGTGCTGCGCCCGCAACAGAGCGGTGGCATAAACCGTATCCAGTAAGCGTGCAAATGGATCCGCGCCGTCGCGGTCAAGCTCCCATAGCCCGCTGTGATGCCAGGCAGTTTCATCTTCCCAGTCAGGCCGGTCGATGATGGGGTAAAGACAGATCCCCAACATTTCAACGCCCGCCAGCTGAGCCTGTGCCACTTCCGTTACCACCTGCTCTATCCATGCGCCACGCCCGCTGCCCACATGGCTGGTTTCTGCCAGTAAAAGGGGGCGCTGGTAACGTTGATAAAGCTCCAGCAGCATCTCATGCGGCCTTCTGCGCCTTGGGTCGCCCAGATGCCACCAAAGCCGCTGATTGCTGCCGCTTTCCCACTGATTATTGTGATAATAATTGGCGCCGATCAGATCCAGGTAGCGAGGGTTGCCTCCCAGTTCCGGCTCTACTCTGCCGGCCAGCATGTCCCAGGCCTGAAACTGGGCGGCGTTCCAGTTGGCTACACTTTCCTGCCATTCAGGACCGTTATCCGGCGACACCAGATAAATTATTGGGTCGCAATGAAGGATTCTGGCTCGTGGGTCAGCCAGCCAGATGGCATCGCAGGCGGCGATACATGCCCGCACTAACTGGCGTTTACTTTCTTCCCCGGTGCGCTCATCCGGGGAGGCGGAACAGGGAAATAGCCCTACCGATAATCCCCAACTGGTAAAAGAGATCTCGTTAATCGGTGAATAGATCGGTGGCTGCGAATAGTAAGGCTTTAAAAAGGCGGCCAGAGCGCCGCATAAGCGGGCAAAACGTGTAACAAAATCCGGTGCGAAAATGTCGGTATCGTCTGGCCAGCCGTAATGGCAGATCGTCCAGCAAATCTGGATATTCTCCTCTCCTGCCGCGTCCATCTTTGCCGCGATGGATGAAAAGTCGTATCCGTCTTTGCCTTCCACTAAACGCCAGCCGACGCTTTCACGGACGGTAGCAAAACCAAAAGGATGCAGCCGCTGAAAGTCCTCCCGAGCCCGCAGGTCGTGTCCCGTGGCGGCGTTCATGGAAACGGCGTTTCCCCATCTTGTCCTGTGATCGGCACCCTCAAAACCCGCCTGCCAAAAAGAGTTGAAGAGCGTCATCGCACCGCCTTAAAAGATTGAATTATTTCTTTGGTGGTTTATTTGTGGTTCTGCCAGAAGCCGCTTCGTTTTCTCAATTAATAAACCTCAGGGGTAACCCCTAATAAAATTGGCAAATAATTTTGGCTCAAAACGAGGGGCGACATAACATTTTGCTATGCCCTCACCATCTGCTTAGAAAAAGTCTTTGATAAAGCAAATAAATAAGCCAGCGCATTGCAACAGATGAGTCATTTATGTTCCGGCGCTGCGTAAAATAATTAGCTAATATAATCCGCAGACAGCATAACGGATTAATTTTTAAAGGTAGTCGCGCATAACGGTTAGCTCATACCGGTTGGTATGACTCCCCCCGTGCCGATACCCGCAGGCGCTTTCGTTGTTGTAAGGATCGATTGTGCTAAGGCCAGTTGCCCGACATCTTCATCATTAAGTTTTTTGCTTTTATATTTATCATTATTAACCGCCTGGATTTAAAGGATTTACATCTAAAAATAAGCATAAAAAAAACAGAACCGGGTTAAATTTATTCATACGGTACTATTAAAAGTAGTCGTAAATTCGATAGTTAACCATAGTACGAACAACTTTAAAGATAATAATTTTTTAATAAAATTGATTGAGGGAACAATAGGCTAAAATGTGTTTTATATTAACGCATTATTCATTTTTCCGGCTTAAGGTTAACTGTTTCAACAAGGAAAGCGGGTAAAATCCAATAACGGGAGGTATTACCCGCTGGAATTGGTCCATTTTCTTGTGCGCGATTGCCTGCCGCCGCTCGCCTGCAACATCATGCTATAGTCCCGGCAATACATGCACCATCTCACAGGTCGCTAACAATGAGCCAGAACCCCTTGATTCCCGAGAGCAAGTTACCCGCCCTTGGCACTACTATCTTTACGCAAATGAGCCAGCTAGCCCAGCAATATCAGGCCATTAACCTCTCCCAGGGTTTTCCGGATTTCGACGGGCCGCGCTATTTGCAAGAGCGCCTCGCTTTTCACGTTGCTAACGGCGCAAACCAGTACGCCCCGATGATCGGCGTGCAGGCGCTACGCGA
>DALYUA010000524.1:0-2267 GCA_031993245.1 Buttiauxella sp.
CTCGTCGGGCTCATAACCCGAAGGTCGTCAGTTCAAATCTGGCCCCCGCAACCAACTTTTAAAACACCTTAACGGGTGTTTTTTTGTATCTGAAATCCGCAAAATCCTCCTGCAGATGTAAAGCGACGCGTTATCCGCGTCGCGCAAGCGTAGCTCCATCTGCAAAATACGCCTTAATCCCGGCCAGAATAGACTCCGCCACTTCCTGCTGGAATGCAGCCGTGCGCAGCTTGCGCTCTTCCTTAGCGTTGCTTAAAAAGGCCGTCTCCACGAGAATAGAGGGAATATCCGGCGCTTTGAGCACCGCAAAACCTGCCTGATCGACGCTGTTTTTATGCAGCCTGTTGACCTGCCCAAGCCTTGTAAGCACTTCTTTGCCGAATTTCAGGCTGTCGTTGATGGTCAGCGACTGCACCATATCGAACATCGTGTGATCGACATAGCGATCGCCGCTTCTGCTTATTCCGCCGATTAAGTCTGCGGCGTTCTGCGTTTGCGCCAGATATTTCGCCGCCGTGCTGGTAGCACCTCTGGTGGAAAGCGCAAAGACCGACGATCCGTGCGCCGCGCCGGAGGTAAACGCATCCGCGTGAATTGAAATAAAGAGATCCGCACGCTGCTTCTGCGCTTTTGCCACGCGAACTTTCAACGGAATAAATACATCCTCGTTGCGCGTCATATACGCTTTCATATTCGCTTCTTTATCGATCAGCGCTTTCAGACGCCGCGCGATTTTCAACACGATATCCTTCTCACGGGTTTTATGCACTCCGATGGCCCCCGGATCCTCACCGCCGTGGCCAGGATCGAGCATAATAACGATCGGCCTGTCGCGCCCGGCCTTACCCGGCTTCGGCCCCTGCTCCGCCGGCATTTTTTTATCCAGCTCACCGTTGTTGTAATCTTCCAGCAGCGCAAGCAGCGGATCCTGCTCGTTATGCATATTTGCCGGATAAAGATCCATCACCAGACGTTCTTTAAATTCCGCAACCGGAGCCAGAGCGAACAGATGTGGCGTAACGTTTTGTTTCAGTTCAAAAACCATGCGCACGGTTTTGGGATCGAATTGCCCCACGCGCGCCGATTTAATAAAAGGATCGTCCGCACGGATCTGAGTACCGACGCCTTTGAGCACCGAGTTCAGATTGACCCCTTCGATATCCACCACAACACGTTCCGGATTGCTTAAAGCGAACTGTTTATATTTAAGCAGTTGGCTGGACTCCAGCGTCACACGGGTATAAGACGAGGCCGGCCAGACACGTACGGCAACCACCTGGCTTACTGCCGCCAGGCCAACCTGGCTTACGCTTAACAACCACATGGCACCCGCGCCCTGAAGCAGGCGTCGGCGGCTAATTAAATAACTGGAATCTGACATGGCTCTCCTGAGAGTCATCTTTTTTGCAGAATAAATACGCAAACTCTAATTTTTTAGCCGAAAACTTTAACGAATCACACCCTTACTGTCATCCCTTAAAGGGTAAACATTCTCAAACCTGATTAAACAACGCGCCGACGGTAATTAGACTGCTGACGAAATTGCTGCTTGCGCCCGACACGATAAAAGAATAAAAATACAGAAATTACGAATAATCATGCAATGAGGGTTTGCCGTGGTGAAGGAACGCAGAACCGAACTGGTACAGGGATTTCGCCATTCTGTTCCCTATATAAATGCCCATCGGGGGAAAACGTTTGTCATTATGCTTGGCGGCGAAGCCATTGAGCATGAGAATTTCTCCAGTATCGTTAACGACATTGGCCTGCTGCACAGTCTGGGTATCCGCCTGGTGGTGGTCTATGGCGCTCGCCCACAGATTGATGCCAATCTGGCCTCCCACAATCATGAGCCGGTATACCACAAATACACTCGCGTAACCGATGCCAAAACGCTGGAGCTGGTAAAGCAGGCGGCGGGTTTACTGCAGCTGGATATCACAGCGCGCCTCTCCATGAGCCTTGGCAATACGCCTTTGCAGGGAGCGCATATTAATGTGGTAAGCGGTAACTTTATTATTGCTCAACCGCTCGGCGTGGATGACGGAATAGACTATTGTCACAGCGGCCGTATTCGTCGCATTGACGAAGAGGCAATTCATCGCCAGCTTGATAACGGCGCCATCGTCTTGCTGGGGCCGGTGGCGGTTTCGGTAACGGGTGAAAGCTTTAATCTTACCTCCGAAGAGGTCGCCACCCAGCTGGCGGTAAAGCTCAAAGCCGAAAAAATGATTGGTTTCTGCTCGTCCCAGGGCGTAAACGACGAT
>DALYUA010000525.1:0-2256 GCA_031993245.1 Buttiauxella sp.
GCAGCAGGCCTATATGATGTCGACCATTGACTACTTCTGGCTTTTAGGCTGGGGATTTATGGCGTTGATTGTGATTATCTGGTTTGCGCGCCCGCCGTTTATTCGCTCAGGCGCGCCTGGCGCACCTTCTGCGGGACATTAAGAGAAAAGCTGCCCCGAAGGGCAGCTTTTAGATTGCTGACAAAGAAGGAAAAAGCGTGGTTTTTCCTTCTTTGTGATTATCAGCCGAAAATCAATGCGTTGATTTTCCTAATTTTTTATTCGGCGGTATAGGTTCAACCTGTGTTGGTTGAGAATTTGTCATCAGTCTGGAAGCTGCCCGAAGGGCAGCTTTTCTTACAGGGATTCTCCGGTAGCCGGCACCGGAATATTGTGTAACGTGCGCTCAAAGCTGCGCAGACGTTTATAGATAGACATCAATTCCACAAGCGTCGTCCAGGAGCTGATCAGGTACTGGAATGAGCCGCGAACCTGCCCGAACGCGTTGGTGATTTGCTGCATCAGGCCCAGGGTAATCACCCCGGCGGCAATGGACGGGAACAGCAAAAACAGGCCGAACACGTTATCCACCTGCAGATAGAGAATGCGCACGATGTTGAAGTAGGTGTAATGGAAATACAGCCGGAAATAGTTATGACGCACGTCGCCGAATAAAGCTTTAACCGTAGGCGGCGTGGCGCGCGTCGGATCGTCTTCGCCATAAACCAGCTCTTTACGATAAGCCGCTTCCACCTTCTGATTATTAAACTGCAAACCAGGCAGCTTGATCCCTACGGCCGCCAGCAACCCCGTCCCCATAATTGACCAGACGATAGCCGCGATAACCAGGCCATAAGGCACGGCGCCAACAATCGGCAGCTCTTTGACGTGCGGGGAAAGCGCGACCAGTATCGGCAGGAAGGCGATAAGGGTCATTACCGATTGCAGCAGGCTGACGCCCATGTCCTCAAGCGTTGATGCGAAGCGCATGGTGTCTTCCTGCACACGCTGAGCGGCACCTTCGATGTGGCGAAGCATCTGCCAGTGCTCCATGTAGTAATCATTCATCGCGGTACGCCAGCGGAACACATAATGGCTGATAAAGAAGCTGTTCAGCACGCCAACGGTGACATAAATCAGCGCGATGCCGAGGAACACTCCCGTTTCGCTGTAAAACTTGTTAAGCGGAACTTTGTGCGGCGAGTTTAGCGCGGTCTGGATCAGGTCAAAGAATGGAGCGTACCAGGCGTTAATTGCAACCCCCAGCTCCACCATAAACCAGGTGACGAAGACGATCAGCGCAGAGCCCAGAATCGACCAGTACTGCCAGCGGTGAGGACTATAGATAAACCAGAACAGCGCAAACAGGCCAACGCATACCGCGTAGTAAGCATAAAAGACCAGCGCTTTTAACGTCCAGAAACGGCTGGCGTTAATGGGGATTTGCTGGCTTGCGCCAGCAAAGTTTTCCAGCCAGCGGCCCCCGCCAACCTGCCAGAAAATCACCGCCAACATTGCCCAAATAAAAGCCGACAGGAAAAACGCCGTCGGGCGCGGGAAAAGTTACTGAAACATTACAACACTCCTGAACACAGATTCTTGTTGTTATACCGTTGCTCGAACCGGTTAGTTATAGCGATCCCGGCACAATAAGGCTTGTGGAATGTTGTATCAAGTGATGTTGCAGTCTTACCAGGCGGCAAGAATGTCAGCCGTGCTTTTTACCAGTAAGGTATTGCCCGGAATCGTAAAATTACGCCAGACGTCGTTACAGTGGGCAATCAGCACTTCTGCCTGTGCCGCCGGACGGTTCGCCGTAGTGTGAGCATCCTCCGCCACGGTCATTGCATAACCCCGACTCGCGCCATTTTTTATTGTTGAATCCACGCAATAATCTGTCGCACAGCCACAGATCACAAACTCCCTGATGCCGTTATCACGTAAAACTTCTTCGAGGTTAGTACGATAAAACGCATCACAGGCGGTTTTAGTGACATAGAGCGAGTCGGCTGGTTGAATCAGTTCAGGCAGAAGATCAAACCCTTCGCTTCCAGGCTCAAGCCCTTCTTCGGCGTGCTGGATAAAAATAACTTTATCGGCGGCCTGAATAAGCTGATTGATGCGGGAGGTGCAGGTTTCGCGGTTGATACGCGGGCTTGCAAATACCCCGTTTTGCATATCAATGACCATCAAAACACGTGAAGCGGGCATGGCTTATCTCCTGGTTAGAAAATCATCCAGAATGCTAGCATACCCGCAAGAATATTAAGCGGTGTA
>DALYUA010000526.1:0-2255 GCA_031993245.1 Buttiauxella sp.
TGGTATCGCCAGAATCAATCACTGCAAACACCGCCTCCAGCATGGCGGGCACATCCTGGCGGACCATATCGATATCGTGTCCCAGCAGAGGAACAAACGGGTCCCAGTCAAAGCAGCCCATCGGTGGCTGCTGGATACCCGTTTGCCCGCGCGCGGCCAGCCACTGCACAACGCCTTCAAGCGATATGGTGGAATTTACAAACAGGCCGTAAACGCCGTCGTCCGGGGGCGTAAAGCCGACCAGCGCCGCCTGCACATGCTTTGATGAATAGCCTTCAATAAAGATATTTTTTGCTACAACCGGCAATCCCCTTTGCTGATGGGCATCGCGGAATCCGCGCAGGCGTTCACGGGTATTGTGATCATTGCGTCGTCCACCGACAAAAGTTAACGAGACTTTTTTTCCGAAACGCTTTTCCGCAGTAAGCAAAATACGTTCGGTAAGCGCCTTTGCTCCGGCATAGTTATCTGAAATAACCGAGGGCGCCAGCGTACCCGGCAGATCGAGGTTTAAGGTTGGTACACCCGCCTGCGCGCACAGTTCGGAGATTTCATCAGGCCGCGTCGCGCCGGTCGCGATCACCCATTCCACCTGCCAGGAAAGCATGGTACGCACTGCTTCAAGCTCCAGTTCCGGGTCACGACGGGTACAGGTGATAATAGGAAAAAGGCCGCGATCGCGCGCCATTTCTTCAAACTTTTCAACGATTGAACCGAAATAGCGGTTGTCATATTTCGGCACAACCATGCCGATAACGCGTGATTTCTCTTTTCGCAGCAGGCTGGCCTGTCGGTTAACGGCGTATCCCTGCTCCTGCGCTATCTGAGTGACCTTCTCCGCCAGTTTTGCGCTGATGCGGCGCTTCTTCCAGTTGCCGTTAAGGATCGCGCTTACCGCGCTGGCTGAAACCCCGGTCAGCTCCGCCAAATCGTAAATGGTAATTTTCTTCGTTTTCCTGGCGCGTATCACAAATTTTTCTCTCCATTTTTTATCGTGCTTGCCGCAAATTTCATCTGGTGCTAAATCTGCTCTATCGATTGAGCAAGAATGACAGCATGACAAATTCTGACCACCTGACAAGGATTATAAAATGAAAAATGCCTTATCCTCTATGAATAGCTCGCTTAGCGGTAAAGTAGCCGCCATTACCGGTGCAGCTTCAGGTATTGGCCTTGAATGTGCGAGAACTCTGCTGGCCGCGGGCGCCAAAGTTGTGCTTATCGACCGTGACGGCGAAAAGCTGGAAAAACTGACGGCGGAAATGGGTGACAACGCCTTTGCGCTGGTTGTGGATCTTATGCAGCCGGAGCAGGTCGATAACATACTCACCGGCATTCTGGAACGTGCCGGCCGCCTGGATATCTTCCATGCCAATGCCGGAGCGTATATTGGCGGCCCGATAGCGGAAGGCGACCCGGATGTCTGGGATCGCGTGCTGAACCTGAATATTAATGCCGCATTCCGCAGCGTCCGCGCTGTTCTGCCTCATCTTATCGCCCAGAAATCAGGCGATATCATCTTCACCAGCTCCATTGCCGGCGTGGTGCCGGTCATCTGGGAACCGATTTATACCGCCTCAAAATTCGCCGTACAGGCGTTTGTTCACTCAACCCGTCGTCAGGTTGCGCAGTATGGCGTGCGCGTGGGCGCGGTCTTGCCGGGGCCAGTGGTCACCGCCCTGCTGGACGACTGGCCGAAAGAGAAAATGGAAGAAGCCCTGGCAAACGGCAGCCTGATGCAGCCGATTGAAGTCGCGGAATCCGTGCTGTTTATGGTCACCCGCAATAAAAACGTAACCGTTCGCGATCTGGTTATCCTGCCGAACAGCGTCGATCTCTGAATCGGGGAAACGGGTTACGAAGATGAAAAATGACACCATAGAAAAAAACACTCTTATCGGGGTGGACGTCGGTTCGGGCAGCGTGCGCGCCGGGATTTTCGATCTTTCAGGACATTTGCTTGCCCACGCCACGCGCCCCATCACACTGCATCGCTACGCGGGAAATAAAGTTGAGCAGTCGAGCAACGAAATCTGGCAGGCGGTATGTCAGAGCATTCGCGAAGCGACGGACGCGGCTGGCATATCACCGGCAAGCGTGAGCGGCATTGGCTTTGATGCTACCTGTTCTCTCGTGGTGCTGGGAAAAGGCGGCGAGCCGCTACCGGTGGGAGACAGTAGCGATCCGGAACGCAATATTATTGTCTGGATGGATCACCGCGCCACCGAACAGGCCGAACGCATTAACGCCACTCA
>DALYUA010000527.1:0-2249 GCA_031993245.1 Buttiauxella sp.
AGTGAGAGGAAAAAGAGATGACGCACGATAACAAATTACAGGTTGAAGCCATTAAGCGCGGCACGGTTATCGATCATATCCCGGCACAGGTAGGCTTTAAGCTGCTGACGCTGTTTCAACTGACCGAAACCGAGCAACGCATCACCATCGGCCTGAACCTACCCTCCCGCGAGCAGGGCCGCAAGGACCTGATTAAAATTGAAAACACCTTCCTGACCGATGAACAGGTAAACCAGCTGGCCCTGTACGCACCGCACGCCACCGTTAACCGCATCGACGAGTATGAAGTGGTCGGCAAAAGCCGCCCGGCTCTGCCAGAACGCATCGACAAAGTGCTGGTCTGCCCCAACAGCAACTGCATCAGCCGCAGCGAACCGGTTTACTCCTCTTTCGCGGTGAAAAAGCGCGGCGAAGACATTAGCCTGAAGTGCAAATACTGCGAGAAAGAGTTCGCTCACCATGTGGTGCTGGCCGGTTAGCACAAGCGCTAATGACAACCGGGCTCCCTTCCCTATAATGGGCGAGAGCTATTTTGTTTGTAGGGTGGATAAGCGCCAGCGTCATCCACCGCTCAACCGTTGGCGGGTGACGCGCAGCTTACCCGCCCTACGAACTTAGATAAGGAATGAAAATGTCTTCTCGCACCATCAGCACTGAAAACGCACCAGCAGCCATTGGCCCATACGTTCAGGGTGTTGACCTTGGCAGCATGATTATTACTTCCGGCCAGATCCCGGTCGATCCGAAAACCGGCACCGTGCCGGATGACGTGTCCGCTCAGGCGCGCCAGTCTCTGGAAAACGTGCAGGCGATCGTTGAAGCGGCAGGCCTGAAGGTTGGCGATATCGTGAAAACCACGGTATTTGTAAAAGACCTTAACGACTTTGCCACGGTGAATGCCACTTATGAAGCCTTCTTCACCGAGCACAAAGCAACTTTCCCGGCGCGTTCCTGCGTGGAAGTGGCCCGCCTGCCGAAAGATGTGAAAATTGAAATTGAAGCGATCGCTGTTCGTCGCTAAACGCCTTGTTAAAAAACAGGCCGCTTATGCGGCCTTAGCTTGATGACAAACATCCAAAAAGCGTGGTTTTCGGATGTTTGGGGTAAACCAGAAGATATAATCCTTTGTTTTTAAAAGTAATCCGTAAAGTAACTTTTAACAAAGAAGAACTTTGTCAACGTTCTCAGGCCGCTTAGGCGGCCTTATCTGGCTTATTTCACACTTGCGCGCAGAAGCTTTTGCAGCGGATAAACAGCAGCGATAACCACTTCATCCTGCGTTTGCGCCGCTTCATCCAGCTGTTTTTGAATGCCGTCCCGCTCGTCGCCGCTTAACGTTCCCTGTCTGGCCACCAAATCGGTTAAACGCAGCCCTATTCCCGCCAGCTTATCAACGCCTTCGGCCACCGGTTTTAATGCTTTCAGTTGGTAATTACCATCGATTAACGCCAGCACGTCCGGCGTATTGCTTTGCCAGCGTGCAAAGGTATGACGCAGGGATTCCGCGCTGTTATTGTCTTCCGGATCGGCGACAAGCTTATCCACCCAGCTGTCGACTGAGCGCACCTGGCTGCTTTCCGCTCCTAATGCATCCGCAAAGCGGTTCAGCGGTTCGAAGTGGTGATAATTCCCGGCCTGGAACTTCAGATGTTGACGCGTGTAATATTGCGCGGGCTCTACGGCCTGGGCAAGGATCTGCAACGGCATAATATCCGGCGTCCCGGCAAGGCGCGTCATCTGCTGCACGGCAGCGGTATGCTGGCGCAGGCCAACGGAGACGGTCGACCAGGCATCAATCGCCTGTAAGCGCTGATACATATTATCAATATCTTTGACCTCTTCCGTAGACCACAGGCGTTCCGCCACGGCAAACGCACGCGGCCAGAGTTTGATATCAATCAGCGGCGAGGAAACGTTTTCCGCCCACAGCGCGACTTCGCCACCCAGAATATTCTCCATCTGTTCCGGCGTCGGCACGACCGGCTGCACGCCATCCGGCACGTTATCCAGTTTTTGCCCCGTTGCCGGATAGCGCACATTGCCCACCAGGAAATAACCGCTCAGCTTGTCATTTTCTACCGTGACCACCGGACGAGTCTCGCCCATCCAGGTATCCACCGTAAATGTCACCTGATGCTCGTTCAGCCACGCAATTTCACGTACCGCGCGACGGGATTTCCCTTTGAAATCGATGAATCCTCGCCAGCCGCTTTTGTTATTCACCAAAGTGAAGCTGCCTTCAACCGGGC
>DALYUA010000528.1:0-2247 GCA_031993245.1 Buttiauxella sp.
TGTCTTCGATCTGATCGGAGTCGACGATATCTTCCGGCAGATGGTCATTGACCTCAGCATAGGTCAGATAGCCTTGCTCCTTACCACGTTGGACAAGAAGTTTAAGCTGTGACTGCGGGTTTTGCTCCATAAGACGGTATCCACACTTCAGTATTAGGGTTGTGTCGGTAGGCGTTGCCGCCAACAATAACGTAACGAGGGGCTGACTTATTTTAATGCCGCTGCCCGTCCATGCGGCTTTCGGGTTTAACCCGATCAATGTTCGGCAATTAAGCCGCGAGTATTTATCTTTTTGCGCGTGATTCTGTTATCACACGGACTTCCTCACGCTCCGCAGGGGTTAACCCTTCCGTTCTGGAGCGTGCCATTAATTCTTCAAACCTCAACTCCAGCACGGAATCGAACATGTGTTCGAGCGCGTCGGTGAACGTTTTTTCTGCAATGTCCTTATCAGCTATATCGTCCCAGGCTGACAGTTTTTCAAGGGTGGCGGCCTCATTTGTGCCGCGATAGAGCTCTAAAAGCTGCCCTGTGGTCAGTCCTGGCTGGGCCAGGCAGGTATCGACCAGGTTGATAAATAATTTCAACCCCGGCAATTTTGCCTGTTCCAGGCCGCTTAACGGCGGAACGGAGGGGGCAAGCTCTGGATTCTGGACCAGCAATCCTATCAGTATACGCATGGTTGTGCGTTTTAGCTGAGGAGCCGGGCGCGGCGTACCGCTTTGCACGAGCCTTGGCATTAATTTTTCAAGCTGGCTGTCGTCCAGAATGCCGAGTTTATTGCCCAGCTCCTGACGCAGATAAATGCGTAATGTCTCACCAGGCACCTGACTAATCAGGGGTAATGCCAGCGTGCTAAGACGCGCACGGCCATCCGGTGAACTTAAATCAACCTGTGGCATCAGGCTGTTAAAAAGAAACGTAGAAAGCGGCTGGGCATGTTCCATGCGCGCTTCAAATGCTTCTTTTCCTTCTTTACGAACTAACGTGTCCGGGTCTTCACCGTCCGGCAGGAACATAAAGCGTAGCTGACGGCCGTCCGTCATGTAAGGCAGCGCAGTTTCCAGCGCGCGCCATGCGGCGTCCCGTCCGGCGCGATCGCCGTCATAACAGCAGACCACGTTATCGGTTACCCGGAACAGCAGCTGGATATGGTCGGCGGTGGTTGAGGTGCCAAGCGATGCGACGGCGTAAGGAATGCCGTACTGCGCGAGTGCCACCACATCCATATAGCCTTCGACCACCAACAGGCGCGCCGGTTCAGCCTGGCTCTGCTGGGCTTCATACAGGCCATAGAGCTGGCGGCCTTTATGAAAAATATCGGTTTCCGGAGAGTTCAGGTACTTCGGCAGGGCATCGCCCAGCACGCGGCCACCAAAACCAATTACCCGGCCTCGCTTGTCGCGGATGGGAAACATCACCCGTTCACGGAAGCGATCGTAACTGCGGCCCTGGTCGTTCGTCACCAGCATGCCCGCGTCCGTCAGAGACTGACGGTTTTCGGCGTTGCCGCCAAAACGCTTTAGTGCGTTATCCCAACCGGGAGGCGCGTAGCCTATAGCAAAATGCTTGATGACTTCTGCGCTTAACCCGCGGTTTGCCAGATACTGACGGGCAGGTTCCGCGTTCTGTTGCGCCAGGGATTGCTGATAAAAGGCGTTCAGGCCATCCATCAGCTGATAAAGGTTCTGTCGCTGGTGGCGCTCGATCTGGCTTGGCCCGTTACCCGCTTCGTACGGTACTTCAAGGTTGTGCATGGTCGCTAATTCTTCAACGCTTTCGACAAACTCAAGCTTGTCGTAGTTCATTAAAAAATCCAGCGCGTTGCCGTGCGCTCCGCAACCGAAGCAGTGGTAAAACTGTTTATCACCGTTTACGGTGAAAGAAGGGGTTTTTTCGTTATGGAACGGACAGCACGCATGGTAGTTCTTTCCCTGCTTTTTGAGCTTCACGCGCGCATCGATCAGATCGATGATGTCGGTGCGAGCCAGCAAGTCATTGATGAAAACGCGTGGGATTCGTCCAGCCATAGGCCCCGTTTGACCCTGTAAGTTTGTCTGCCGGGCTAAAAGCGGCGCCAGAAACCTGTAGGGCAGGTCAGTTCATAAACGAAAATAAGCCGCGCATTCCTTTCGGAAGCACGGCCTTTACAACTACTACTTGTCTGTTTCTGAGGGCTAAACCCTCAAGAAATTAGTACAGACGAGTGCGGCGTGCGTTTTCGCGAGCCAGTTTCTTCGCGTGACG
>DALYUA010000529.1:0-2233 GCA_031993245.1 Buttiauxella sp.
AGCCAGACCCTGACCAACCTGCGTCTGGTCGACAACGTGTCGGATACCCTGATCCTGCGTCCGCTGATTTCACACGACAAAGAACACATCATCGATCTGGCGCGTGAAATCGGCACCGCTGATTTTGCCCGTACCATGCCGGAATACTGCGGTGTGATCTCAAAAAGTCCAACCGTGAAGGCGGTGAAGGCGAAGATTGAAGCGGAAGAAGCTAACTTCGATTTCTCGGTGCTCGATAAAGTAATCGAAGAAGCGACGAACATTGATATCCGCGATATCGCCACCCAGACCAAAGAAGTGGTCACCGAAGTTGAAACGGTCGACGCCTTCGGCCCGAACGATGTGCTGCTGGATATCCGCTCTGTCGATGAGCAGGATGAGAAACCTTTCCAACAGGAAGGTGTGATTGTGGCTTCACTGCCATTCTACAAGTTGAGCACTAAGTTTGGCGATTTAGACCAGAGCAAAAACTATCTGCTTTGGTGCGAGCGTGGCGTAATGAGCCGCCTGCAGGCGCTGTACCTGCGTGAACAGGGCTTTAATAACGTGAAGGTTTATCGCGCGTCGTAAATTTTTGTTCCCCTCTCTTGTGGAGAGGGGAGCTGTCTTAATAATCCCGGTAGCTATAAATTCCCGCGGCCATCACCAACTGCTGCGACACCTCATGCGCTTTCTCACGCCCGACCAGTAAATCGATAATCTTCAGGCCAAAATCTATCGCTGTACCCGGGCCCTGGCTGGTAAGCAGATTGACCCGCGGATCCCAGACTACACGTTTATCCTGCCATTGATCATCCGGGATCGTCTCTTTCAGACCCGGATAGCCGGTCATATTGCCGATGGGGAAAATCTTATGTGGAACAAGCACGGTGCCTGCTGCGGCGCAAATGGTTGCTACTATGCGCCCGGAAAGATGGAACTGGCGTACGGTTTCTACCAGCAGGGGGCTGTCGCGGAAGCATTCCGCACCTTTTAATCCGCCGGGTAAGACGATGACGTCGAAATCCCCGTCGGCCACTTCTACCAGCGGCGCGTCGGCGACCAGTTTTACGCCGCGTGAGCAGGTAATGATGAGATCGCCGCTGCTTGCGACGCTTGCCGTTGTGACCTCAATGCCGCCGCGTACCAGTAAATCGATGGTGGTAACGGCTTCCATTTCCTCACTCCCAGGCGCCAGACAGACCAGAGCTCGAGCGCTCATATTCATTCTCCTTACGCTTAATTAGCTCATACAGACGGCTATTGACCGGCACGGCCAGACCATGAGCCCGCGCGCGTTGCAGTAAATATCCGGTGATATAGTCAATTTCGGTGTGTCGCTGCACGCGCACATCCTGCAGCATGGACGAAATATTCGCCGCAGTGCTGTCGATAACCTGCTCCACATAACAAAGCAGGCTCTCAGACGAGGTATGGTGACCGTCACGCTCCATGACCAGAGCCACTTCGTTGCAGATGCTCACCACCTCGTCATGATGATTTTTTAACTCGCCGTTAGGGCAGTTGTAGAGCGCGGTAAGCGGGTTGATGACGCAGTTTACCGCCAGTTTCTTCCAGTTTGCGGGAAGGATATTATCGTGCCAGGCCACATCCGGCAGAGCGTGATGTAGCGTGTCAGCCAGGCGGCTGAAATCACCGCCTGCGGCATTGCCAGGACCTATATGCGTGGTGCCGTTGGCGACGTGAATGATGACGTTACCGTCGTGCTTTGCGGCATGCGTGGTTACGCCCAGTAAAACAGGCTGGCGAAGCATTTTCATTTCTTCCAGCGTGCCCATGCCGTTGTGCAACAGCAGAATGGCGCTGGATTCCGGTAATGTCGCAGCCAGCGTTTTGACGGCCCCGGAAACTTGCCAGGCTTTGAGCGTCACCAACAGCAGATCGCTGTCGGCGAGAAAATCGGGATCGTTGGCCGTCAGCGATGCATTAAAGATGCTGCCGTCCACCTCGACCAGATTTACAGAGCAGAAAGGCCGGGGCACTCGTAGCCAGCCCTGAACCTCATATCCTTGTTTATAAAGTGATGCCAGCCAGAGCTGGCCTAAAGCACCGCAACCCAGGACGGTGATTTTCATTTTGCCTCCCCATCCACAAAATGCGCAGATGTTTTGCGTAAACTATATTATATCGGCTTCTCTCCTGCTTTAACGGGTTGTTTTGCGCAGCCCAGCGGGTATGATGCAACGCAACAAAAAAGAGAGGGAGAAGAAAACATGCCATCTTTTGACATCGT
>DALYUA010000530.1:0-2223 GCA_031993245.1 Buttiauxella sp.
GCTGTATGGTACAGGCCAATTGCCTAAGTTCGGCGGCGATCTGTTCCATACTCGTCCACTGGAAGAAGAAGCGGATGCCAGTAACTATGCGCTGATCCCAACGGCGGAAGTGCCGTTGACCAACCTGGTGCGCGACGAGATCATTGACGAAGATTCCCTGCCGATAAAGCTGACTGCGCATACGCCTTGCTTCCGCTCCGAGGCGGGCTCTTATGGTCGTGATACCCGTGGTCTGATCCGTCAGCACCAGTTCGATAAAGTTGAAATGGTGCAGATCGTTCGCCCGGAAGACTCTATGGATGCGCTGGAAGAGCTGACCGGCCAGGCGGAGAAAGTGCTACAGCTGCTGAATCTGCCGTACCGCAAGGTGCTGCTGTGCAGCGGCGATATCGGCTTTGGCTCGGCTAAAACCTACGATCTTGAAGTCTGGCTGCCCGCTCAAAACACCTACCGCGAAATCTCTTCCTGTTCAAACATGTGGGATTTCCAGGCGCGTCGCCTGCAGGCTCGCTGCCGCAGCAAAGCCGATAAGAAAACCCGCCTGGTGCATACCCTGAACGGCTCCGGCCTGGCAGTGGGTCGTACACTGGTTGCGGTGCTGGAAAACTACCAGCAGGCCGATGGTCGTATCGAAGTGCCGGAAGTGCTGCGCCCTTATATGAAAGGGCTTGAGTATATCGGTTAAGCATTTCATTCTTGAATGATCTGCATTAAGCGCCTTCGGGCGCTTTTTTTATGCGCTTTCCATGCTCAAGGCAGCAGATAATCTGCCTTCTTTGACGTCAAACAGATATACGTATCACTAAGGAAGTGTTATTGCCGACTGAAAGCGAGCGATGATATACATAATTATTCACTTCAAATTAATTATCATTTGGTTGCCATGACTTACAGGAGATGACGCGGAAAACCACTCTGTATAACTCTCATTTTTCCCGACACTCCTTTCTTCCCAACCCTCTGACCACACCATCCGGCAAGTTTGAAATCTATTCTGCTCAACTGGCTGGCATTGCTGCTACGTGTCAGTTGTCGGAAGGAGACGTTATCGATCCGCTGCCGGTTTATAGCGCCGATTGCGAAAACTACGGTGAGCCACTGGCTGAAAATGGCCTTGCAGATGACCGGTTTTCACTACAAAGCTCGTGCTCATTCTACCCACGGGAACGTAGAAGTGCTTAAAGCGGCGTGCCGGCAGGAGATGTGGATCAACCCAATCGGCGCGCGAAAACGCGGTATCAGCAATGGCGATATGGTGAAAATTTTCAACGGTCGTGGCGAGGTTCGTATTAACGCCAAAGTCACGCCGCCAGCTAAGCGTCCTGGATCCAAGCACGTCATCGGGCGCGCTTTCTTTACAGATAAGAAAATATCAGCCGATTTACCATGAAATTTTTCACCCATCCCGCTTCGATTCTTTCTGCCCGATTCCATCAAAAACAGTGGGATAGCATTTCTGAATGCTGTCTGGCCCGTGGCGAGGATAAGTTTTTCAAATCGACAGGGTGCAATTCTTGTGAGGCCCCGTCAGCACTGGATTGACAAAGATTTTGCCAGTGGCATGATGCGCACAAATTTCTTCTCTTCCTCGCGGTTTTTACATGTCCACCTATACCCGGCCAGTGATGCTTTTGCTCTGTGGCCTGATGCTGTTGACCCTGGCGATAGCCGTGCTCAATACGCTTGTTCCCCTGTGGCTTGCCCATGAACATCTGCCTACGTGGCAGGTGGGGATGGTCGGTTCGTCCTATTTTACCGGCAACCTGCTGGGCACAATGGTGACGGGCTGGCTTATCAAGCGCCAGGGTTTTAATCGCAGCTATTACCTTGCCTCGCTGATTTTTGCCGTCGGCTGCATAGGTCTGGGATTGATGGTGAGTTTCTGGAGCTGGATGATGTGGCGCTTTATCGCAGGCGTCGGCTGCGCGATGATCTGGGTTGTGGTTGAAAGCGCGCTAATGTGCAGCGGCACTTCCCGCAATCGCGGACGCTTGCTTGCGGCTTACATGATGGTTTATTACGTCGGGACCGTGCTTGGTCAACTGATGGTCAGTAAAATGCCAACGGATTTAGTCAGCGTGCTGCCCTGGGTGACCGCCCTGGTGCTGGCCGCCATCCTTCCTCTGCTGTTCACCCGTATCGTAAACGATCGCAGCGAAAGCCAGGAGGCCGTAGCGGTATGGCCGATGCTGCGTCTGCGCCACGCGCGTCTTGGTGTTAACG
>DALYUA010000531.1:0-2202 GCA_031993245.1 Buttiauxella sp.
CTCTGATTGTGCATTATCAGGATCGTTTTTACTTTCCAGTTATCGTCAACTACAGCGAGAGCGATTTCGGCGGCCCGCTGGCTACCGCCGCGGATTATCAGGATCCCTGGCTTGCCGGGCACCTGAGCCGCGATGGCTGGGCGCTGTGGGCACCGATTCGCTTTGGGGATAACGCCATTAACTATGCGACCAAAGTCCCCTTCCCGTCACCGCCGAGCAACCAGAACTGGCTGGGCACGGACGCCAACGGCGGCGACGTGCTGGCGCGCTTGCTTTACGGCACACGCATCTCCATTCTTTTCGGTCTGATGCTGACGCTGTTTTCCAGCGTCATCGGCATTCTGGCTGGCGCAGCCCAGGGCTATTACGGCGGAAAGGCCGATCTCTGGGGACAACGCTTTATCGAAGTGTGGTCCGGTATGCCAACGCTTTTCCTGATTATCCTGCTTTCAAGCGTGGTACAGCCCAACTTCTGGTGGCTGCTGGGGATAACGGTGCTGTTTGGCTGGATGAGCCTGGTGAGCGTGGTGCGCGCGGAGTTTTTACGCACGCGTAACTTTGATTATATTCGCGCCGCCCAGGCCATGGGCGTGGGCGACTGGGCGATCATGACCCGCCATATGTTGCCCAATGCCATGGTCGCCACGCTGACATTTTTACCGTTCATTCTCTGCGGGTCGATAACGACATTAACGTCTCTGGATTTCCTCGGCTTCGGCTTGCCGCTTGGCTCACCGTCCCTCGGCGAACTGCTGTTACAGGGTAAAAACAATCTGCAGGCTCCCTGGCTCGGCATTACCGCTTTTGTTTACCTGGCTATCCTGCTGACGTTATTAATTTTTATTGGCGAAGCGGTACGTGACGCCTTCGACCCTTCTAAGGCGCGCTGACATGACCACTCCGCTACTTGCCATTAATAATCTGTCCATCGCTTTCCGTCAGGGTGATATTACCCGCAAGGTGGTAGAGGATTTGTCGTTGCAGATTGAAGCTGGAGAAACGCTGGCGCTGGTTGGTGAATCCGGCTCAGGAAAAAGCGTTACCGCCCTTTCGGTGCTGCGCCTGCTGCCATCGCCGCCGGTTGTTTATCCATCAGGTGAGATTTACTTCAAAGGCCAGGAGCTGCTGCGCGCGCCGGAGCGCATACTGCGCGGCGTTCGCGGCAATAAAATTGCCATGATTTTCCAGGAGCCGATGGTATCGCTGAATCCGCTGCACAGCATTGAGAAACAGCTTTATGAAGTTTTGTCTCTGCACCGTGGCATGCGTCGCGAAGCGGCGCGAGCTGAAATGCTGACCTGTCTGGATCGCGTTGGCATTCGTAACGCGGCAACTCGTCTGACAGATTTTCCCCATCAGCTTTCCGGCGGGGAACGTCAACGCGTGATGATAGCCATGGCGTTACTCACCCGCCCCGAACTGCTGATTGCCGATGAGCCAACAACCGCGCTCGATGTTACCGTTCAGGCGCAAATCCTGCAGCTGCTGAAAGAGCTGAAGCAGGAGCTGAATATGGGGTTGCTGTTTATCACCCACAACCTCGGCATTGTGAGGCAGCTTGCGGATAATATTGCGGTCATGCGGAACGGAAAATGCGTAGAGCAGAACAAAGCCGCCGCACTGCTGAGTACGCCGCAGCACCCTTACACGCAACAGCTTTTGGCCGCTGAACCGAGTGGCAATCCCTGGCCTCTGGATGAGAATCTGCCTCCGCTGTTAAAAGTGGAAGCGTTAGAAGTTGCTTTCCCTGTTCGCCGTGGTCTGCTTAAGAAAACGGTCGGCTATCACTACGGCATCAAAGAGTTAAGTTTCTCGCTGCGTCCGGGTGAATGCCTTGGCCTGGTTGGCGAATCCGGTTCCGGGAAAAGCACCACCGGAATGGCGCTGCTGCGCTTGATACATTCCAGCGGCAGCATCTGGTTCGATGGGCATCCGCTGCATGAGCTAAACCGCAAAAGGCTTCTTCCGCTTCGCCACCGTATTCAGGTGGTGTTTCAGGATCCCAACTCGGCGCTTAACCCGCGGCTGGACGTTTTGCAGATCGTTGAAGAGGGTTTGCGGGTTCATCACCCGGAACTGAGCGTGGCCGATCGCGAAAAACGCGTGATGACGGCTTTAGAGGAAGTCGGGCTCGATCCCGAAACCCGCCATCGTTATCCGGCTGAGTTTTCCGGCGGCCAGCGCCAGCGCATTGCTATCGCG
>DALYUA010000532.1:0-2201 GCA_031993245.1 Buttiauxella sp.
GTAATGCTGGATCTCGTTAAGCTGCGCCTGTTGGCCGTCACGGCGAGCCGCCTGTTGCAAATCCTCGCTCCAGGTAGTTTGCTCCATTTCGTTGAACAGGGCGTCGTCTTTAGCCGTAAGCGGAATGGCGGCCAGCAGGCGATAGCTTTGCATACGCAGCGATCCGGCCTTATTGATGGCGTGGGCGTTACCCTGAATACCCTGTGCAAGCAAGCTGGCAAGGCTCATTCCCACGATACCTAACGTCGCCAGCAACAGCACGATTAGCGCGAGCTGGTTGACGAGGGTTAAGGGGGAAAACAGGCGTTTCAACATAAGGCGAGCACGCTCCGGGTAAGGCGTTATCGTAAAAACAGAGGGACATTCTCAGCTATCCTCTGGAGTATACCCATACCCCCTTGTGATTACCCATTAATTGCCGGTTGTGGCATATCTCCTGCCAAGCGTAAGCATAATTTGCGACAGCCTGCTGAAAAATTACGTTTTTTTTCCTCGCCAGCTTTACTCACAAAGAATCATGGCTAATTTTCGTCCAGCGTTTTGTTCGTTTATCCCTTGATTTGCATCAAATTAGAAACAGCAATACTCCCTAATGTGACCGCAATTACTCACACAAACCTTGAGGTGTTTATGTCTCAGTCATCCGCCAGCGAGCAGAAATCGGGGGCGTTGATCACGGACTGGCGCCCGGATGAGCCGGAATTCTGGCAAACCCGCGGTCATCATATTGCCAGACGTAACCTATGGATCTCGGTTCCGAGCCTGCTGCTGGCATTTTGCGTCTGGATGTTATTTAGTGCTGTTGCGGTCAATCTTAATAAAGTTGGCTTTAAATTTACCACCGATCAACTGTTTATGCTGACGGCATTACCTTCTGTATCCGGCGCGCTGCTGCGCGTGCCTTACTCTTTTATGGTGCCAATATTTGGCGGCCGTCGCTGGACTGCCTTTAGCACCGGCATTCTGATTATTCCCTGCGTCTGGCTGGGCTTTGCGGTGCAGGATACCAGTACGCCATTTAGCACTTTTATTACCATTTCTCTGCTGTGCGGCTTCGCTGGTGCAAACTTTGCCTCCAGCATGGCAAATATCAGCTTCTTCTTCCCAAAATCAAAACAGGGCGGGGCGCTGGGGATTAACGGCGGGATGGGTAACCTCGGCGTAAGCGTAATGCAGCTTGTTGCGCCGCTGGTGATTTCACTCTCAATGTTTGCCGTATTTGGCGGCACAGGTGTGGCTCAGGCGGACGGCACCATGCTGTTCCTTGAAAACGCCGCGTGGATTTGGGTGCCATTCCTTGCGGTTCTCACCCTCGCTGCCTGGTTTGGCATGAACGATCTGTCCGCCTCAAAAGCCTCTTTGCGTGCGCAGTTACCGGTGCTTAAACGCGCCCACCTGTGGATTATGGGACTGCTGTACCTGGCAACCTTCGGCTCGTTTATCGGTTTCTCTGCCGGTTTCGCCATGCTTTCAAAAACCCAGTTTCCGGATGTGGATATCCTGCACTTCGCCTTCTTCGGCCCGCTGTTTGGCGCGCTGGCGCGTTCTGCCGGCGGCGCTATTTCGGACCGCTGGGGCGGCACGAAAGTCTCGTTGATAAACTTTGTGTTTATGGCTGCGTTCAGCTTGCTGCTCTTTACCACGCTGCCGCACGATGGCGTGGGTGGAAACTTCATTGCCTTCTTCGGCGTCTTCCTGATGCTGTTCCTGACGGCCGGTCTGGGCAGCGGTTCTACCTTCCAGATGATCTCCGTTATTTTCCGTAAGCTCACTATGGAACGCGTGAAGGCTGAAGGTGGTACGCAAGAACAGGCGATGCGTGAAGCTGCAACGGACACCGCAGCGGCGCTGGGCTTTATCTCGGCGATTGGCGCGGTAGGCGGGTTCTTTATTCCTAAAGCTTTCGGAACTTCATTGACGCTGACCGGCTCGCCGGCGGGCGCGATGAAAGTTTTCGTGGTGTTTTACATAGTTTGCGTGGTGATCACCTGGGTCGTCTACGGCCGTAAATCATCCCGGTAACCGATTGACCATTTGGTTATCCCTTGCGCGGCTTCGGCTGCGCTTTTTTTATCGCCCCATTAGTTACAACATACTATCTGCTGGCCGGCGCCACGTGTTAAAGGCGGCGTCTGCAGGGGGGAATACCTCGTCTACCCCTTAATACCTTATCAGCCATTTCTTCTACTCATTCCGAAACG
>DALYUA010000533.1:0-2200 GCA_031993245.1 Buttiauxella sp.
CAGTAAGAACAGCGTCATGCCCAGCACCAGATGCATGCGGAAGATAAACGCCACGCCGTCCAGGTGCTCAGATGCGCCGCCCTGGAAAGTCACAACCGACTGCGCCCAGCCCACCAGCTTCATCATTTCGCTGCCGTCCATATGTTGCGCAGAGAAAGGAATGGTGATCAGACCCAGCGCGCACTGAATCATCAGCAGGCTTAAGATCAGAATATCGGCTACGGTAGAAGTCGCGCGGATGCGTGGGTTGAACAGGCGGCGTTTAAGCAGCAGCAAACCACCTACCAGCGTCAGCACGCCACAGGCGCCGCCGGCAATCATCGCCATTTTCTGTTTCACGTCAACTGGCAAAAATGACTCGTACATCCAGTGCGGAGTCAGCATGCCAAGAAGGTGACCGGCAAAAATCCCCAGGATCCCGATATGGAACAGATTTGACGCCAGGTTCATCCCTTTCCTGTCGAGCATCTGGCTGGAGCCCGCTTTCCAGGTATACTGGCCGTAGTCATAGCGCAGCCAGCTACCCAGCAGAAACACCGTACCGCAGAGGTATGGATAGATGTCATAGAAGAACACATTCAGAAAATGCATTATCACTCTCCCCCAATATTCAGATACTGCGGAGCCACGGCTCCGGCAAAACGACGCTGGTGGCTGGTAATTTCAGACTCACCGCAGCCCTGGTCGGCGATAAATTTCACCTGTTCCTCTTCCCATACCGCATCCAGCGCCTGTGGCGTATCGTCGCGAGCTTCATCGGCGATTTGCTTGCTTACGCTATCAACCGCAACGTCGCTTTCCGACAGGCCAAGCAGCACATCAAACAGCGCGGAATAATCGCTTTCACGCTGCTTCAGACGAGCGCTCAGCAAGGCCAGAATCGGCGCGATATCCTGCAGGCCACCACGCGCTTCTGCGGCGGTTCGCTGCGAAAGATATTCAAGATACAGCGGCAGGTGATCCGGCAGTTCGCGGCTGTCGATTTCCATACCGGCCTGCTCGTACTGCCCCATCAGGTTAACCATCGCCTGACCCCGATCGCGCGATTCACCATGAACGTGTTCAAACAGCAGCAGAGACGTTGCGCGGCCCCGGTCGAACAACTCGCTGTAGCTTGCCTGCGCATCCAGCAAATCACGGCCACACAGCACCGTGATAAAGTCATTGAGCTGCGCTGCCTGCTGCAGGTTCAGCGCTTCACCTTCTGCCAGCGCATCACGAAGTTCCTGTTGATGCTGCCACAGGGCAGCATCCGGGTACTCAAGCAGACGTGAAATAACCAGAAGTTCAATCATGCGTGCGGCTCCGTTTTATTGGACACGTCAATAGCGTCAATGCGTTTGCTATTGAACAGATTGAATTTGCTGTCGCTACCGTGACAGCCGTCGCCAAAGCTGAAACCGCAGCCGTTGCGCTCAGGGAATGCATCAGCCGCCAGCTCACGGTGGCTGGTAGGGATAACAAAACGATCCTCGTAGTTGGCAATAGCCAGGTAACGATACATTTCCTGCGCCTGGGCTTCGGTCAGCCCAACCTCTTCCAGCGCGCTGATATCGTGTAGACCGTCGACGGTTTCAGCACGTTTGTAGTGACGCATCGCCATAATTCGTTTGAGCGCGCTAATCACCGGTGCGGTATCGCCCGCGGTCAGCAGGTTTGCCAGGTATTCAACCGGGATACGCAGGCTTTTAATATCAGGCAGAATACCGGTATGCGGCAACTGGCCCGCGTCGGCAGCAGACTGAATTGGCGACAATGGCGGCACATACCAGACCATCGGCAGCGTGCGGTATTCCGGGTGCAGCGGCAGAGCCAGCTTCCAGTCAATCGCCATTTTATAAACCGGCGACTTCTGAGCGGCATCAATAACGCTTTGTGGTACGCCATCTTTCAAAGCCTGTTCGATAACGGCCGGATCGTTCGGGTTAAGGAACACGCCCAGTTGACGCTCATACAGGTCTTTCTCATGCTCGGTGCTGGCTGCTTCTTCAATCGCATCCGCATCGTAGAGGACCACGCCGAGGTAACGAATACGTCCCACGCAGGTTTCGGAACACACTGTCGGCATACCCGCTTCGATACGCGGATAGCAGAAGATGCACTTCTCAGATTTACCGGTCTTCCAGTTGAAGTAGATTTTTTTGTACGGGCAGCCGGTGACGCACATCCGCCAGCCGCGGCATTTGTCCTGGTCGATAAG
>DALYUA010000534.1:0-2187 GCA_031993245.1 Buttiauxella sp.
CCTACGCGTTTATGCTGGCGGGCTATACCGCCGCCATCATTGCCTTCCCGATGATCAATACCGTTGAGTCCACCGAGCTGTGGGATATAGCCCAGGCGCGCGTTTGCGAAGTGGTGGTCGGGATATTGTGCGGCGGTTTTATGATGATGGTGCTGCCCAGCACCTCCGACGGCACCGCGCTGCTGACGGCCCTTAAAAACATGCACGCCCGGCTGCTGGAGCACGCCAGTCTGCTGTGGAAGCCGGAAACCACGGAGGCGATTCGCACCGCCCATGAAGGCGTAATTAGCCAGATCCTGACGATGAACCTGCTGCGTATTCAGGCGTTCTGGAGCCATTACCGTTTTCGCCGCCAGAACAATTTACTCAACTACCTTCTCCAACGGCAGCTGCGCCTGACCAGCGTTATTTCTGGCCTGCGCCGGATGTTGTTAAACTGGCCCGATCCTCCGGCGCAACTCTGGCCGCTGCTTGAAACACTGCTTAAAGAGCTGGCTCGTCCTGACACGCACAAATATGATGTTGCACGTCTTCTGCAGCAGCTTGCGCCGGTCGATCGGAACGATTATCGCCATCAGGCTTTCTGGCACCGCCTGCGCTATTTCTGCTGGCTCTACCTCGACAGCAGCCGCTGGCTGCGGGAGCTGGAGAACGCCACGCCTGTTTCCGTTTTAACGCCGCCTAAAACGCCTTCGCTGGCGCGCCATACCGATAACGCCGAAGCGACATGGAGCGCATTGCGCACGTTCTGCGTGATTACGGTAACCGGCGCCTGGGGAATCAGCACCCAGTGGGAATCCGCAGGCGGCGCCCTTTCCCTGGCGGCCATCAGCTGTGTGCTTTACTCCTCGGTGGCCTCGCCGCTTGGCTCTTTGACGCTGCTGATGCGCACGCTGCTTTGGCTGTCGTTGTTCAGCTTTCTGGTCAAATTCGGCCTGATGGTACAGATAACGGATCTGTGGCAGTTCCTGCTCTTCTTATTCCCTCTGCTCGCCACCATGCAGCTTATGAAGCTACAGCAGCCGAAGCTTGCCGGGTTGTGGGGACAGCTGATTGTGTTTATGGGCTCGTTTATCGCCGTAACCAATCCGCCCGTTTACGACTTCGCTGATTTCCTGAACGATAACCTGGCGAAAGTCATCGGCGTGGGTTTGTCGTGGGTCGCCTTTTCCGTTCTGCGCCCGAGCTCCGACACGCGCAAGAGCCGCCGTCATATTCGCTCTTTGCGGCGCGGTTTTGTCGACCAGCTAAGCGGCAGACCGCAGCGCAACGAAAATCAGTTTGAATCGCTGGTTTACCATCACATTAGTCAGTTGAGCAACAGCAAGGATGAGACGGCGCGGCGCTGGCTGTTACGCTGGGGCGTGGTGCTGTTGAACTGTTCACACGTGGTGTGGCAGCTACGCAGCTGGCAATCACGGTCGGATCCGCTCTCGAACGTGCGGGATATTTGCATACATACATTGCGTGATGTGATGAGCGAAAGAGGCGTGCAGCAGCGCCCGCTTGGAGAAGCGTTGCGTGAATTACAAAGGATATGCGACAGCCTGTCCCATCATCACAATCCGGCGGCACGAGATCTGGCCGGTATCATCTGGCGACTTTACTGCTCGCTATCGCAGCTGGAGCAGGCGCCGCCTGCCGGTACGCTGACAGGCGGCCGCTGATTTATTTAATCACGCCACATGCGTAGCGTTCGCCTCCACCGCCAAGCGGTTTTGGCCGATCGGACATGTTATCGCCGCCGATATGCACCATCAGAGCCTTGCCCTTCACGTCATCAAGTTTTTTCAGACGCGGTGCCGTGACGGGCAGCGTTGCTTTGCCGTCATTATTCACCTGCAGCACAGGTAAATCTCCCAGGTGCCCTACGCCTTCTGGCCCCAGATGCTTACCGGTATGTTCAGGATCGAGGTGCCCGCCAGCCGCTTCTGCAGCAGCAGGTTTGCCCTCTTTTAATGCGGGTTCACAGGTGCCGTTGGCGTGAACATGAAAACCATGTTCACCAGGCGGAAGAGTACGCAGGTCAGGAACAAATTCCAGTCCTTTGTCAGTTTCGTTGATAGTGACCTCGCCCACGGAGTCGCCAATACCCTGAGGAGTGACGAGGTTCATTTCTACTTTTTCACTTGTCGCCTGCGCCGCAGTGCAGGTAAGCAGTGCTAACAGAGCCAGACTAAAACGCTT
>DALYUA010000535.1:0-2168 GCA_031993245.1 Buttiauxella sp.
CCGTTGGCCGACAGGGCCTGCAGACAGAGTTCGCTACTGGCAGCGACCCGAGCTCCGCTTGCCGGATCGGTAAGCCACTGGCGTGGTATATAGCAGCCTGTTTGCTGAAGATGCTGCTGTAGGGCAAAGATTCGATTTTTTTCTGCCAGTTGGGGAGCGTTCAGCCTTTGCCGGTGGCACAGTGCGGCGGCCCGGCCAACGACTTCTCCCAGCAGGCCGCAGGTGCACATAACGCGCGCGCTACCAAACGCCACGTGTGAAGCGGAAATCAGCCGTCCGGTAAGAAACAGATTTTCCAGTGAGCGGCTATACAGGCTGCGGTAGGGGATAGTGTAAGTCCCTTTGCTGTGGAACTGGCGGCAGCCGTCATGCTTACTGTAGACGCCGTCTGCGGGATGAAGATCGATAGACCAGCCGCCGTAGGCTACGGCATCGTAATGGTCGCGCTGCTCAATGATATCCTGCTGGGAAAGCATATAGTCGCCCATGAAACGGCGGCTTTCACGTTTGCCGGGTATCGCACCAACCCACTCGATGGTCATATTGGCGGCATCGTCAAACTGGCCGGAGTTTTTAATGTAATGCCAGACTCCCCAGACTATTTTCCACAGCTCCCATTTAATCTCTTCGCTGTCGTGAATAGTATCAAGACGACCACCCCATTCCAGCCACCACAAATCGCAGCCATTGAGGGTAGAAGTCAGTCGGGTATAGCGGGGGATCTCCTGAATATCGTTTAAAGCAAAGGAAGGAGGGATGAAATTAACCGGTGAATCGCCCTTTTTGGTATAGAAATAAATGGAGTGGCCCAGCTTATGACCAAAATTGTCCCCCGGCGCCATTTTTTCATCGAACTCTTGCGGATCTTCTGCCCCAACCCGGTATTCGGCACCGGCAAGGTGACCCAGCACGCCGTCGCCGGTTGCATCGCAAAACTGCGTAGCAGCAATGTCGTAAAAGGTTTCATTAATGGCATTAAAGCCTTTTACGCGAGTAATTCTTTTTCCTTGTGTAAAGACTTCGAATAGCGCGGTATTCAGCAGCAAGGTGAGATTCGGCTCGCTTCTGGCCATATCAAGAAGCACCAGATCGAACATCACGGGGTTCCCCTCTTTGTTGCGATAGAGATTTTCCTCCATGATTTCGCCCATGATGCCGCCTTCCCGGGCCCAGCGGTTATTGTTCCCCATATGGGATGTCGCCCCGTTGGCCCACAGACGGACTTCGCTGGAAGCATTTCCTCCCAGCACAGGACGATCCTGAACCAGCACTACCTGCAACCCGTCTCGTGCGGCAGCAAGCGCCGCACAGAGCCCGGCAAGGCCGCCACCGGCTACCAGAAGGTCGGTTTGTAGCTGCTGCTGCGGAAATTCGCGGGCGTCGGTTTGCTGAAAGATTTGCATAAAGTTTGTTTCCTCTAAAACTGGCGATAAAATCGGTTTTCTTACATTCATCTGAAGCGCGCTATGTCATCACAACCGAATCAAAGTCTTATCGACGGTATCCGTTGTCTGCAGTATCTGGTTTCCAGCGGTCGGGCCATTGGTTGCCGTGAACTGGCTCGCCTGATGGGCATTAATACCACCCGTGTAAATCGTCTGTTGATGACTATGGCCGCGATTGGCCTCACCCAGCAGGATGAGCAGCGTCGCTATCTTCCGGGGCCTGGTATTCATGCGCTTGCCGCGCAGGCTATCCGTGGTTCCGCGCTGTTCTCTCAGGCTTTGCCGCTGCTGGAACGTCATGCACCAAAGGATATCGTGGTGGCTATGGGCGTCCTCTGGGAGGATCAGGTTATCTATATCTATCACTCCGAGCCGGGTATTCAGATGAGCCAGGCGTTGGCTGGTTTTCATATGCTTCCGGCCTGGCAATCGGTGATTGGTATGGCTCTGCTGGCCTGTGAACCAGACGAAGCCTTACAGGCTCGCTTCTCGCCGGAACAGTGGCAGGCAATGTCGCCTTACCTTGCTCAGCAGCGTGGCCAGGGCCATGTGGTATGGCGTCACGACGACGGCGAACTTTCTATGGCGCAACCGCTGGGCGCGCACAATGCCGCTCTCGCCTTTGCCGGCATGTGGAATGCAAAGGAAGAGCAGATCGCACCACGCCTTGCTCAGCTTGATGAGCTTGCCGTTCAGTTAGTTACCCACGCGGCTTAGCATTCT
>DALYUA010000536.1:0-2162 GCA_031993245.1 Buttiauxella sp.
GAAGCTGGCGGATATCAATTGCCATTTCCGGCATGCCCAGCTGCTGCATAATGCCCGCGGATTTGTGTTCGTAGTTGATGGCGATGGCTGGCGTGCCAAAGTTCATCGAAATAATTGCGGAGTGCAGACGCGTGCCAACGGTCAGTTCACATTCGCCCAGGATTTTGCCCATTTCCAGGTCGTTGAGTTCGTCCATCACCACATGATACTGGTCGGGATTGTTCACATACTGACGCAGGTTTAGCGCCACCATGCGGTCATCTTTGTTGTAGCTGTCGATCCCCGTACAGGTTGAAAGCGCCAGCACCTGGTAGCCCTGTTCAATCACGCGGTTGATCACGGCGGCAAAGGCCTGCTCATAGGCCTTCTGCGTAGTGCCAAGGCGTTTATCAAACGGTGCCAGTTCACGCAGCGTAATGGCGACCGTCTTCTTGCTCTTGATAATGCCAAGCCAGTGCTGCACCGCGTAGTTCGGGACGAAACTCTCGTTGTGATGCTCCACAAGCCAGGCGGTATCTACGCCTTGCTCGACCTTGCTGGTATCGATGTTGCTTTGCTTCATCAAATCAAGGCTGACGGACTCGCGCAGAATCAGCGACTTCGCGTTGCCAAACGCATAGCTCGCCAGTTGATTAAACTGCGGATCCTGGAAAGGCCCGACGCTGTGGCCAATCATATACACCGGCTTTTTCGCCATAAAGCTGCACAGCGCGTGTTCAAACTGAGAAACACCGTATAAATCGACGAAGAAAGACCCACCAACCTGAATAATCGCATCATATTGCTGCAGCGATTTCACAAAGTCGATAAAGCCCTGCGGGATGGAGATATTGCGCAGGCGACCGCTGTCGGTGGCTTTCGCCATTAAAACCTGATGCTGATATTTCCGGCGCAGCACTTTTTTCACCCGTCCCATCAGCCCTACGGCGTTGTTATGTTGCTTCATCTGCTTATACAGGCCGTCACCCAACACCGGGCGGCCCAGCAGCCAGGCAGAGCTGACCGGATAACGGCTCATCACGTCGACCTGTACGCCGTCATCAATCGTGGTAATGGCGTCAATTAATCCGCGCAAAATGGCGCTGTCACCGCGGTTGCCGCAGGTGTGGTTGCCAAGAATCAATAATTTCATAATGTCAGGACCTCTTTGGGGTTCTTAGCTTGCACGAAGCAGCGCTTTTAAACGATCGTTGCGACAAAACTGGCGTTTCATTTCCACCACCAGCGCATTGCGGGACAGCGCCAGCATGACGACAAAGGCGAGCGCGCCCGCCGCGATCTGCACGCCGAGCAGCAGCGCAAGGGACATATGCCCCGCAAGCGCAACGCCCAGCGCATAACTCACCACAAGCGTTGGAATCGAAAGATAGAACGGCAGCCAGAGACTTAAGATGTACTCCCGGTAGCTCGACCCCAGCACCGGTTTAATCATGATGAAATAGCTCAGCACCGTGTTCACCACCTGCACGAACAGGAAGCCAAGCGTTACGCCAAGCACGCCGCCCAGATGCCCGCCAACGATAATCGCCGGGATAAACAGGCAGGTTTTAAAGACGTTGAATTTAAAGCTGATATCCACGCGCGCCTTTGCCATCAGCAGCGAACCAATCGGGTTACCGATGGAACGCAGCAGGCCAACCACGCACAGCAGTTGCAGAATCGGCGTGATAAAGATCCACTTCTCGCCAAATACCAGCGGCACGAAGTTATTCGAGACCACCAGCAGGCCGAGCAGCGCCGGGAAGTTAATGATGCCGACAATCGACAGCAGCTTGTAGAAGTTCACGCGCAGCTTGTCGGTATCATCCTGAATTTTGGCAAACGCCGGGAACAGTACGCGGGTAATGATCGGGTTCAGCTTCATCGGCGGCACCACCGCCACGTTGTAAGCGAGGTTATATCCGCCCGCTACGCCAGCACCGAGAATGCGCGCCAGCACCAGTGTAGAAAGGTTAGTGTTTACGTAGTTAATGACGCTGTCCGCCGTCAGCCACGCGCCAAACTTCAGATTGGCACTGACGGACTTAAGCGAAAAATGAAAACCCGGGCGGTAAATCCTGCGGCCAAAAAAGCCAAACAAAGAGGTACGAACCACGGTATTAACCAGGTAGCCGATGATAGCGGTCATCGCGAACGGGTAATACATCGCCGCGCTTACCGTC
>DALYUA010000537.1:0-2158 GCA_031993245.1 Buttiauxella sp.
CGGCATGGCAATTTCAGTGTGGCTGATTCCGGTCTGGGTACTGATCCTCGGCATCGGCTACTGGATTAAAACTCAGCGAAGCGCGAAGTCAGTCAAAGTTTAAGCTCGCCTGTTATTTAAAGCGCCCGCTTTCAGAAGGCGGGCGCTTTGTTATCTGCCTCACACTTTCCTCTCTACGACACGATTGTCCATCTCTGCAACGGTTTCCTGCTGCGCAAATTTCACATGTCGGACCAATAATCTTGTCCATATTCTGGTCAGGAGCGTTGTTAATGGAAAACGGCAAATTATCTATAAAAGAAAAAATCGGTTACGGGATGGGTGACGCCGGCTGCAATATTATCTTCGGCGCCATTATGTTGTTTGTGAACTATTTTTATACCGATATCTTCGGTCTGGCTCCGGCTCTGGTTGGCGTACTTCTACTTTCAGTGCGCGTAATTGATGCGATAACCGACCCGATAATGGGCGCTATTGCCGATCGTACCCAAAGCCGCTGGGGCCGTTTTCGTCCATGGCTTTTGTGGATTGCCTTCCCCTTTGCCTTCTTTAGCGTGCTGATGTTTACCACGCCGGACTGGAGCTACAGCAGCAAAGTTATCTATGCCTTTGTCACCTATTTCCTGCTTTCTCTGACCTACACCGCGATTAATATTCCCTATTGCTCGCTGGGGAGCGTTATTACCAATGACCCAAAAGAACGCGTGGCGTGCCAGTCTTATCGCTTTGTGATGGTTGGCATCGCAACGCTGGTTCTCTCTCTGAGTTTGTTGCCGATGGTGGACTGGTTTGGCGGAGGCGATAAAGCCAAAGGCTATCAGTGGGCCATGACGGTGCTGGGCTTGTTGGGCATGTGCATGTTCCTGTACTGCTTCTCTACAGTGCGCGAACGTATTCGTCCGGCGGTGCCAAGCAATGACGACCTGAAGGCCGACTTAAAAGACGTCTGGAAAAACGATCAGTGGGTACGCATTTTGCTGCTGACGTTATGCAACGTCTGCCCCGGGTTTATTCGCATGGCAGCCACCATGTATTACGTCACCTGGGTGATGCAGCAGAGCACCAGCTTCGCGACGTTGTTTATCAGCCTGGGCGTTATCGGCATGATGGGCGGCAGCATGCTCGCCAAGGTCCTTACCGACCGCTTCTGTAAGCTGAAGGTATTTTTCTGGACCAACATCGCGCTGGCGCTTTTCTCCAGCGGCTTCTATTTCCTCGACCCGCACGCCACCACGCTGATTGTCGTGATGTATTTCCTGCTGAACGTGCTGCATCAGATCCCTTCCCCGCTGCACTGGTCGTTGATGGCCGACGTGGACGATTATGGTGAATGGAAAACCGGCAAACGCATCACCGGCATCAGCTTCTCCGGCAACCTGTTCTTCCTCAAAGTAGGACTGGCCGTCGCGGGAGCAATGGTTGGCTTCTTACTTTCCTGGTATGGCTACGACGCGGGAGCAAAACAGCAAGGACCCGACGCGCTTAACGGTATCGTGATGCTGTTTACGGTAATCCCGGGCGTAGGCTATCTCATTACCGCAGGCGTGGTCCGTTTACTGAAAGTCGACCGCGAACTGATGCAAACTATTCAGGCCGACCTGGAAAAGCGTCGCCTTAACTATCGTGAGCTCAACGAATATCAGGACAGCAAACCTGCCGAAGTCAAACCGTAAGGAACGCAGCATGACGCAAAATCAGTGGCCTAACCCTTTTATCGAGCAGCGAGCCGATCCTTTCATTTTGCTGCATGAAGAGTGGTATTACTTCATTGCTTCAGTACCGGAATACGACAGGCTGGAAATTCGACGCGCGACGACCATTGGCGAGTTGGCCCATGCCAGACCCGTCGTCGTCTGGCGCAAGCCAGAAGAAGGCCCAATGAGCAAACTCATCTGGGCTCCGGAGCTGCATAATGTGAACGGTAAATGGTACATCTACTTCGCGGCGACCCATACGCAGGCGCTGGATAAGCTCAATATGTTCCAGCATCGCATGTTTGCCCTGGAATGCGCGGACGCGAACCCGCTTACCGGTAAGTGGACTGAAAAAGGCCAGATCAAAACGCAGTTTGACTCTTTCTGCCTTGATGCCACAACCTTCTCGCATCAGGGAAAACAGTGGTACCTGTGGGCGCAAAAGGATCCCAACATTCCCGGCA
>DALYUA010000538.1:0-2153 GCA_031993245.1 Buttiauxella sp.
TGGTTGAAATAGCGAAAGCAGCTCTGGCGTAAGAAAGTTTAAGAGGGAGCTTGCTCCCTCTTTTAATTTCTAACTTAATCAATTTATTGACATTTCGGGTCTGAGCCTTTTCAATACGCAGAACGAATATCGTCAATTAAGGTAACTGCAAGCATGAATGCCGCTATTTTCCGTTTCTTTTTTTACTTTAGCGCCTGACTCAGGGGGCTTTGCGCGTAAGGAAAGAAACGAAAAACAGCGCCGAAAGCCTCCTGTGTGGAGGCTTTTTTTTGCATATCGTATTTGAATAGAGATCAACCACCCCGGTAATTATGCCGGCATAAGAGGAATACCATGCCACATCTCGCAGAGCTGGTTGCCGTTGCTACGGCTGCCATAAACGAGGCCCAGGATGTTGCCGCGTTAGATAGCGTACGCGTCGAATATTTAGGGAAGAAAGGGCACCTGACCCTCCAGATGACCACCCTGCGTGAATTGCCGGCGGAAGAGCGTCCGGCAGCGGGCGCGGTAATTAACGAAGCCAAAGAGAAGGTGCAGGAAGCCCTCAATGCGCGCAAAGCTTCCCTGGAAAGCGCTGCGCTGAATGCACGACTGGCGCAAGAGACGATTGACGTCTCTCTGCCTGGCCGCCGCATTGAAAACGGTGGGCTGCATCCCGTCACCCGTACTATCGATCGTATTGAGGATTTCTTTGGCGAGCTTGGCTTCACCGTGGCAACCGGACCTGAAATCGAAGATGACTATCATAACTTTGATGCGCTAAATATTCCCGGCCATCACCCGGCGCGTGCGGATCACGACACCTTCTGGTTCGACGCTACCCGTCTGCTGCGCACCCAAACCTCCGGCGTGCAAATCCGCACCATGAAAGATAAGCAGCCGCCGATTCGCATTATCGCACCGGGTCGCGTGTATCGTAACGACTACGATCAGACGCACACCCCGATGTTCCACCAGATGGAAGGCCTGATTGTTGATAAGAACATCAGCTTCACCAACCTGAAAGGCACGCTGCACGATTTTCTGAATAATTTCTTCGAAGCGGATCTGCAGGTTCGTTTCCGTCCGTCTTACTTCCCGTTCACCGAACCGTCCGCAGAAGTGGATGTGATGGGTAAGAACGGCAAATGGCTTGAAGTTCTGGGCTGCGGCATGGTGCATCCGAACGTTCTGCGCAATGTAGGTATCGACCCGGAAGTCTATTCAGGCTTTGCCTTCGGCATGGGCATGGAGCGTCTAACCATGCTGCGCTATGGCGTAACCGATTTGCGCGCCTTCTTCGAAAATGACTTACGTTTCCTCAAACAGTTTAAATAAGGGCGGGATAGCCAATGAAATTCAGTGAACTCTGGTTACGCGAATGGGTAAATCCAGCCAACAGCAGTGAAGCGTTGTCCGATCAAATCACCATGGCAGGCCTTGAAGTTGACGGCGTTGAGCCGGTAGCTGGTGCTTTTCACGGCGTGGTTGTCGGAGAAGTCGTTGAGTGCGGTCAGCACCCGAACGCGGACAAACTGCGTGTCACAAAAGTTAACGTGGGCGGCGATCGTCTGCTGGATATCGTCTGCGGCGCACCAAACTGTCGTCAGGGCCTGAAGGTTGCCGTAGCGACCGTGGGCGCTCTCTTGCCGGGTGATTTCAAAATTAAAGCGGCTAAGCTGCGCGGTGAGCCATCTGAAGGCATGCTGTGCTCTTTCTCTGAGCTGGGTATCTCCGACGATCATAGCGGTATTATCGAACTGCCGGCAGATGCGCCAGTTGGCACTGACATCCGTGAATACCTGCAGCTTGACGACAATACTATTGAAATCAGCGTTACGCCAAACCGTGCCGACTGCCTGGGGATTATCGGTGTGGCGCGCGACGTCGCCGTGCTGAACAAGCTGCCGCTAATTGAGCCGGAAATGGCCGCGGTAGCCGCCACGATTAATGACACGCTGCCGATTAGCGTAGAAGCTGCAGAAGCATGCCCACGCTACCTGGGCCGCGTTGTTAAGGGCATTAACGTCAAGGCGCCAACGCCGCTGTGGATGAAAGAAAAGCTGCGTCGCTGCGGCATTCGTTCCATTGATGCGGTAGTTGACGTGACTAACTATGTTCTGCTGGAGCTGGGCCAGCCGATGCACGCCTTCGATCTTGATCGCATCGACGGC
>DALYUA010000539.1:0-2143 GCA_031993245.1 Buttiauxella sp.
GGTAAAGCCGCGCTGCAGGCAAAGCTGCTCGCCGGTGGCAAGGAGATGTTCACGAGTATCATGTGCAGGGTTTCTGTTCATGGCGATCACTGTAATAGACCAATCAGTCTAGCGCAAGCTGCAGGCGCACGATTTTCAACGGTCGCCTGCCAGTCATGCTTTGCGACAACCGGCGAGAATATCCATATCCGGTTGATATACCGCGCTTTTAATATCCATCATCCCAAGCAGAGTAGAAAAAAGATTATCCTGAGATATCTCGCTGCTGGCGGCTTTCTTCGTCAGGCAGTCCGCGCTGACCGCGTAATTTTGCTGATAATCCTTCGACAGCCAGAACAGGAAAGGGATATGCGTCTGCTGGGAAGGCGCCAGCATATACGGCGTGCCGTGCAGATAAATTCCGCTTTCTCCGAGTGATTCCCCGTGATCCGAAAGATAAACCAGAGCGGTGTTGAATTTAGCTGCATGCGTTTTAAGCATATCGATGGTGCGGCTAACCACGTCGTCGGTATACAGGATCGTGTTGTCATAGGTATTTATCAGCGACTGGCGGTCACAATCCTGAATCTGATTGCTGTCACAGGTGGGCGTGAAACGTCGGAATTTGTCCGGGTAACGCTGGTAATAGGCAGGGCCATGGCTGCCCATCAGGTGCAGTACAATTACCGAATCCTGTTGCATGCCGTCCAGTACGTTATCCAGACGGTGCAGCACCGCATCATCAATGCAGGATTTATTCCTGCACAGGCTGCTCAGTTTCCACTGTGTCATATCGGTGTGCGGAATACGGTTGCAGGCGCCTTTGCAGCCGCCGTCGTTATCGCGCCACAGAAGATTTATCCCGGCATGCGCCATCACGTCCAGCAGCCCTTCCTGATGGTGAGCGAGATCGGCGTCGTATTGTTTTCTGGGCATGCCTGAAAACATGCAGGGCACAGAGACGGCGGTTTCAGTGCCGCAGGAAGAGGCGTTCGGGAAATAGAGCACGCCTTGTTTCTTCATTTCTGGATTCGTTTCGCGGGCGTAGCCGCCCAGGGAATAGTTTTCCGCGCGGGAGGCTTCTCCCACGACCAGCACCACGAGCGTTTTCTTTTTCTGCTGGCTGATTAGCGGGCCTTTTCTGGCATCCTCGCCAATGCGAATCAGAGTCTGATTGCCCGCAAACCAGCGTTCTTTGCCGTAGCGACTAATGGCGCTGATGTAGTTGGCTGGCGTCACCATTTTCACCACGCCTTTGTTATTGCGAAACAGCGAGGCATAGTCCTTATAAAAGACAGAGGCAACCAGAATAATCACCAGCAGCCCGGCTAAAATCCCTACCAGTCGGGTCAGAAACAGGTGCCACCAGCGCGCAGGCTTAATTTTTATCGTCGCCAGAATAAGCGCGGGAATTAAACCGGCCAGGGATAACCACATCAACATCTGTGGCGTAATGAGCGCTGTGGCCTCCTGCGAGTCGGTCTCGAATACGTTTACCATCATACTTTTATCGATGACGGCACCGTAGGTATACATAAAATAGTTGCTTGCCGCGCAGCCGAGGACAAGCAGCACCAGCATCGGTTTGCGCAGCCAAGGAATATTGATCGCGCTAAAAATAGTCAGCCAGGCGCAGAAAAGCACGACGGGCACAGATGCCGCAAATAACCAGCTGTGCAATGAGTCGGGAGCGATAATTTGCCAGCTGCGATGAATAAAGAGCGCGTTGATAACCGTGAAGAAAAATGCGCAGCAAAGATTAAAGCCCGCATCGTTACACTGTAGCTTTTTAGTGAGTGCCATAGCCGTTATTACTGGTTCTGAAGATTGCGCCCAGCTTAGTGCGTGAAGATTAGGGGAACCTTAATTTGTCAGGCGGCGCAAATATTTCTACACGGCGCACCGCGTTGCAATAATCCTTCTTACCCGCTTGCAACCCGGCGAATGTCGGGCTTCAATTGTAGGACGGTCGATAACGGGGGATATGAGTGCCAGAACAGCTTGAGTTTTTTCCAATTCAGAGCCCTTGCCGCGGCATCTGCCAGTCGGACGAGCGCGGTTTTTGCCGCGGCTGTATGCGCAGCCGGGACGAGAGATTTAACTGGCAAAAAATGAGCGATGCGCAGAAACAGGACGTGCTGCGTCTTTGTCGCCAGCGCTTTTT
>DALYUA010000540.1:0-2134 GCA_031993245.1 Buttiauxella sp.
AATCGGCCAGCAAATTCCGGGGCAGTTGTATTCCGCAGTGGCGGAAGTGCTGGCCTGGGTCTGGCAGCTGCGTCGCTGGCGTGTGGCGGGCGGTTTAATCCCGAAAAAACCTGAAAATCTACCGGTGCCAGAAGCACTGGACTTTGCGAATGAGAAGGACTCCGATGGCTAATTTGCTAGCGACATTGCGTCTGCCTGCCAGCATGAAATCCGGACAATGGCAGATTCTTGCCGGGCCGATACTTATCCTGCTGATCCTGTCGATGATGGTGCTGCCGCTGCCGGCGTTTGTGCTTGATTTGCTGTTCACGTTTAACATCGCCCTGTCGATCATGGTGCTGCTGGTGGCGATGTTCACCCAGAAAACGCTGGAGTTCGCCGCGTTCCCGACCATCCTGCTGTTTACCACGCTGCTGCGCCTGGCGCTGAACGTGGCTTCAACGCGTATTATTCTGATGGAGGGCCACACCGGGGCGGGCGCTGCAGGGCATGTGGTTGAAGCCTTTGGCCACTTCCTGGTGGGCGGCAACTTCGCTATCGGTATCGTGGTATTTATCATCCTCGTTATCATCAACTTTATGGTTATCACCAAGGGTGCGGGACGTATCGCCGAAGTGGGCGCGCGCTTCGTGCTCGACGGGATGCCGGGCAAGCAGATGGCGATTGACGCGGATCTTAACGCCGGATTGATTGGCGAAGACGAAGCTAAAAAACGCCGTTCTGAAGTGACCCAGGAGGCGGATTTTTACGGCTCGATGGACGGGGCGAGTAAGTTCGTGCGCGGCGATGCCGTGGCGGGGCTGATGATCATGGCGATTAACGTGGTCGGCGGCCTGCTGGTCGGCGTGCTGCAACACGACCTGGCCGTGGGCGCGGCGGCGGAAAGCTACACGCTGTTGACTATCGGTGATGGCCTTGTGGCGCAGATCCCGGCGCTGGTTATCTCCACCGCGGCGGGCGTTATCGTGACCCGCGTGGCGACCGATCAGGACGTTGGCGAGCAGATGGTTACCCAACTGTTCAACAATCCACGCGTGATGCTGTTAAGCGCCGCCGTTCTGGGCCTGCTCGGCATGGTGCCGGGCATGCCGAACTTTGTGTTTCTGCTGTTTACAGCCGCGCTGCTGGGTCTGGCGTGGTGGATGCGCGGACGCCAGATGGCCGCGCCTGAGGCACCGGCGCCGGTGAAAGCGCCGGAGAACCCACAGGCCGTGGAAGCGACGTGGAACGATGTTCAACTGGAAGATTCGCTGGGGATGGAAGTGGGCTATCGCCTGATCCCGATGGTGGATTTCCAGCAGGACGGCGAGCTGCTTGGCCGTATCCGCAGTATTCGTAAGAAGTTCGCGCAGGAGATGGGCTTCCTGCCGCCGGTGGTGCATATCCGCGACAATATGGATCTGCCGCCGGCGCGTTACCGTATTCTGATGAAGGGCGTGGAAATCGGTGCCGGTGAGGCTTATCCGGGACGCTGGCTGGCGATTAACCCGGGCACCGCTGCCGGCAGCTTGCCTGGCGAGACGACAATCGATCCGGCCTTTGGCCTGGCGGCGACCTGGATTGAAAGCGCGCTTAAAGAGCAGGCGCAGATCCAGGGCTTTACCGTCGTTGAGGCAAGCACGGTGGTGGCGACACACCTTAACCACCTGATTGGCCAGTTCGCGCCTGAGCTGTTTGGCCGTCAGGAAGCGCAGCAGTTACTCGATCGCGTCTCCCAGGAGATGCCGAAGCTGACCGAAGACCTGGTGCCGGCGGTCGTGACGCTGACCACGCTGCATAAAGTGCTGCAAAACCTGCTCGCCGAGAAGGTCCCGATTCGTGATATGCGAACGATTCTGGAAACGCTGGCTGAACATGCGCCGATACAAAGCGATCCTCATGAATTAACCGCCGTGGTGCGCGTGGCTTTAGGCCGTGCCATTACCCAGCTCTGGTTCCCCGGCACGGGGGAAGTCCAGGTTATCGGGCTGGATACCGCGCTGGAGCGCCTGTTACTGCAGGCTTTACAGGGCGGCAGCGGGCTGGAGCCTGGTCTTGCGGATCGTCTGCTGGAGCAAAGCCAGGAAGCGTTGCAGCGCCAGGAGATGCTGGGCGCGCCGCCGGTGCTGCTGGTTAACCATGCGCTGCGTCCGTT
>DALYUA010000541.1:0-2134 GCA_031993245.1 Buttiauxella sp.
GTCGTCGTCTGGATACCAGTCGAACAGAATACGGTAGCCGTCGAACGGTTCCACATAGAGGATTTCGATCTGCTTTGCTTCACCGTTTGAAAGCGTGATAACCGGCTCGATACCTTTTGGTGCCGCAGCTTTCAGATCGCCGCCCACAAAATCGATGGCGAAACGGCGCGACCATTTGTCCGGGAAGTGTTCCCCCGGCGCCCAGCCTTCCGGGAAGCTACCCATGCCCGTGCGCGTCGCGTAAACCCGGGCCAGCTCGGTGGTAATCGGCGGCAGGCCGCTCCAGTACAGACGATATTTAAATTCCAGCTCATCGCCTGCCTTCACCGGTTTTTCCGGCTGCCAGAAGCAGACGATGTTATCCAGCGTTTCACCCGTGGTTGGAATTTCCATCAGGCCTACGGTGCCTTTGCCCCACTTATTACGCGGCTCAACCCACAGGCTCGGGCGTTTGTTATACCAGCCCATAATGTCCTGGTAGTTGGCGAACTCATGGTCAAGCTGCAGCAGGCCAAACCCTTTCGGGTTGTTGTCCATATAGGCGTTAAACTGGAGTTTCTGCGGATTATTCAGCGGACGGGCAATCCATTCGCCGTTGCCGCGCCACATCGCCAGGCGATCGGAGTCGTGGATCTGTGGATGAATGGTGTCGCACATGCGGCGTTCGTTGGTGCCGCAGGCGAACATGCTGGTCATCGGCGCAATGCCCAGCTGCTTGATGTCTTCGCGAGCGTAAAGATGGTTATCCACCTCCATCACCACGCGCTTTTCTTCGCAACTGATGATGAACTTATACGCCCCGGTAACGCTTTTACTATCCAGCAGCGCGTACGCCACAAACGTTGTGTCGCCAGCTTCCGGCGTTTCAAACCAGAACGAAGTAAAGTCCGGGAACTCCTCTGGCTGGTCGGTAAAGGTATTTACCGCAAGTCCCCGCGCGGACAAACCATACTGATAAGTGTTATCTACAGCGCGGAAATAGCTGGCACCCAGGAAAGAGACCACGTCGCGACGCGCCAGCTCCGGCGCTTTAAAAGCTTTAAACCCGGCGAAACCGAGGTCCATCTGGCCTTCAAGCTGCCTGGTATCGACGCCCGCGTCGTTGTAGTTAAATAACTCAGGCCGGAAGTGAATTTCACGCGACTGATGGGTGGACGGGTCTACGGAGAACATGCGCACGCGGCGTTTGAACCCCATCCCGACGTGGAAGAACTGCACGTCAAGCTGGCGATTGTTCAGACCGTTCCACAGCGAATGCTCCGCATCATACTGAATGGCGTTATAAGCCTGTGGCGTCAGCGTGGCCAGCGTATCCGGCAACGGACGAGGTGTGCCGCTCCAGGGCTTTTTCGACAGGTCATGGGCCATTGCCTGCAGCACTGAAAAATCAAACTCGGTTGTGCGGCCATCGGCGATCCCGGACTCTGCAGCGAAAGCCGCGCGAGAAAAGAAAGTGGCAAGCGTCGGAGTGCCGCAGGCTGCGGCGAGGGCCATAGAGGCTTTGATAAAACGTCTGCGGTTCATGCCTGAGAAATCGTCCTTTTATGTCGATGTATTTCGCCCTGTCTTGCGGACAGAACTGCGGCAAGCTGATGCAACCATTACGAGCGCACACTCTAGACAAAATTCACCGCTAATCCAACGATTGTCGAACCAGATTTGCTTCAGGAACGCAGTTTTTTTATTTGAACCGGAATGAACTGAAAAAAGGACGGGAAAACGCCCCTCTCACATGATAAAGAGGGGCAAAGCGGGATTACTTCACGCTGACGTCAATGCCGGGGAAGTATTTCTTAGCAAGCGTTGTCACCGTGCCGTCGGCCTTCACTTTTTCAATCGCCTCATCAAGCTGTTTTTTGGTGTCCGCATCACCTTTACGCAAACCAAAACCGATCCCGCTGCCAAGGATGGTATCGTCGCTCACCGGTTTGCCAATAAAGCCAAACCCTTTGCCCTGCGGTTTGCTCAGGAAGCCCGCCTGCCCGGCTGCGGACATTACCAGCGACGCATCGATGCGGCCATTGAGCAGATCGGCCCAGGCCATATTCTGATCTTTATAAGACACCACGGTGACACCGTGCTTTTCCCAGTGCTCTTTGGCGTAAGTTTCCTGAATTGAACCCTGAAGAACGCC
>DALYUA010000542.1:0-2134 GCA_031993245.1 Buttiauxella sp.
ATCCGTGGGTATTTATGTTCTCTGCGGGTTACCGCTTCTGATAATAAAGGCCGGAATAGTCCTAATGCTGGTCACTTAAGGTGATCAGCAGTTCTTCGCGCCGGATATTTCTGGGCTTTTACTCTTAATTCCCGGGGGTAACTTCGCTCTCTTCTTACCGGTAATACCAGCCATTTTGCTTTCTCATACAACGTTCTTAACTCGCCCGGCATCTTACCCCCTGAAGCCCATGGCAACGTTATCAGCAGCCTGGTTATTTCACTTATTGAGCCGCTAAAGCTCAGCTGATAAGGCAGATAATCGCCTTTCAGTTCGAACGCCATCCTTACCATCTGGTATCTCACCAGGTTGTAAGTCAGCAGTACACCCCATAACTCCTGTCGCACCAGTTCTGGCAACTTGCTGCGTAACGTCCAGCGACTGTCCAGCATCCCCTGTTTCGCTTCCCTGTAACCCAGTTCAATTTCCCATCTGTGGCGATATAACTCGCTGATATCATTGCCCGGATAGCGATTCTGGTCTGTCAGGGATGTCAGAACCTGTCTTTCTTTGCCATCAACAGTTCGGGTCAGCAGCCTTGCTGTGAACCGATCAGGAAGTGCAGGCCACTGTTTCCGGGCCTGTGGGCTGGTTTTCAGTTCAACAAGCTCGTCGCCACGTCCCAGCCTGCGCACGACTTCATATTGCGTGTGTTTTTTCAGCGGCAGCAACCAGTGCCGTTTTTCTCCGGACGTCTGCCAGTGATGAAGCAGCCCCAGGGAGTAAAATCCTTTATCGAACAGAGTGATACTCTCATCCGGTGTTCTCTCTGCCAGCTGCGCTGCCAGTCGCGTTTCGCTGACGTTCTCGCTGTCAAAGGCGCTGGCGTTGATCAGATGACTGCTCAGCTCCATCAGGCAGACCATCCGGACCTGCGGATAGCCACCGATACCGTTTCGTCCGGCAGGTCTGCTGAAGGCAGCGCTGTTTTCCGGAGTGTCTGCCGTACGCCAGACCACACCATCCACGGCAAACAGATTCAGGCCGTGCCACTGCGGGTGGTTTGCCTGCTGGTTCCAGTACTGCTGTGTAATATCGAACAACGCCCGGACAGCATCTTCCCCGAGCGTTTTTCGGCGCTGAATGACTGAGCTGCGGGCAGTGAAAGGCTCACCGGTCCTGTCAGTGATATCCATCAGATTCACGATCTCGGTCATGGGACGATTGCAGAAGATGGACATGCCAACGACAAGCCAGATCATGGATTCAAGAGGCAGCTTGCGTTTGCGGAGCGTGACAGTATCAGTCAACGTTAACGCCTTCTGAATGAATTCAGCGGGAATGAGGTCAGAGAGGCTACGGACGTGCTCAGGGGAGGTGACATTGATAATGCCGAGGGCTTGTGAAAGTTCCATTTAAAAAGGGTCCATGATGAACATGAACCCTTTTTACACCAGCCACCGGATCGGTCAACCGATCCTTAAACGATCGGCATTAGGGATTTCCCCGGTTTTTTTTGGCCATAATAGTACCCACCCACCTCTGACCAGCAAACGGCATGATCAACTCTCTCTATATCGATAACTACCGTTCCGTGCGTAAACTCTCCATCGATCTGGAGCGGCTGAACGTGGTGTTTGGCCCGAACGGTTGCGGCAAATCAAACATCTACAAAGCTATTCACCTGATTCACGGCGCGGCAACCGGGCAGCTTTCGCACTGGCTCTCTGAAGAGGGCGGGATTCAGAAAGTAATGTGGGCGGGCGATCGTGCCAGGGGTTATGCCAGCTCGCCACGCCGGATGACGCTTGCGGTTGAGACCGATAATTTCGAGTATGAATTACAGGTTGGCTTCCCCGATAAACTGCCTTATCCCACCATGTTCGATCTTGATCCTATTGTGAAAGAAGAACAAATCTGGCTGAGCGGTTTCCGCCGTCGCCCTTCTTCATCAATTATGCACCGCCGCAATCAGACGGTATTTTTGAACGATGTTAACGGCGAGAAGGCGACGCACGCGGCCACGCTACTTGAAAACGAATCGCTGTTCGGACAGCTTGGCGAACCCCACCTCTATCCGGAAGTCTCCACCGCGCGCGAAACGCTGCGTAACTGGCGCTTTTATCATGAGTTTGATATTTCGAAGGGGGCCGGG
>DALYUA010000543.1:0-2132 GCA_031993245.1 Buttiauxella sp.
CGTGTTCCTGCCGCCAACGCTTGTGGCATCAAGCTATGGGATGAACTTCGAGTTTATGCCCGAGCTGAAGCTGAGCTTTGGTTACCCCGCAGCGATTATCGTGATGATCCTCGCAGGCCTTGCGCCTTATCTCTACTTCAAGCGTAAGAACTGGTTGTAAAAGAAAAGGGAGCCGACGGGCTCCCTTTTTACTACTTGTCGACTGCGGCGCGCGCCGCAATCCTTGAATTCCTCTGCGTATAAACCGCATCCAGAATAAATACCGCCAGCGCCGCCCAGATAAAGCCAAACGTCAGCATTTTGTCCTGGCCTACCACTTCGCCATAAAACGTCACGGCCAGCAGGAACATCAGCGTTGGGCCAAGATACTGGAAGAAGCCCAACGTTGAGAGACGCAAACGCGTCGCGGCAGCGGTGAAGCACAGCAGCGGAATGGTTGTCACAATGCCCGCAGCAATCAGCAGCAGGTTAAGCGACCACGCGTTGTGCCCCATATGGCTGGTGGCGCTGTCGGCAAATCCAAAAAGGTAAATTGCCGCAACCGGCAGCAGCCAGAGGGTTTCGACCAGCATTCCGGTTTGGGCATCCACGGCGATTTTCTTCCGCACCAGCCCGTAAAACGCGAAGCTGAACGCCAGACCCAGAGCGATTATCGGCAATGAACCGAAGGTCCATAGCTGCACCAGCACGCCACAGGCGGCAAGCGCAACCGCTACCCACTGCATCCTGCGAAAGCGTTCTCCGAGGAAAATCATGCCTAAAACGACGTTAACCAGCGGATTAATGAAGTAGCCGAGGCTCGCTTCCAGCATATGATTATTGTTCACCGCCCAGATGAAAAGCAGCCAGTTACCGCCGATAAGCACTGCAGAGAGCGCCATCGACAGCACTTTTTTGCGGTTCTTACAGGCCTTTTTCACCTGCGGCCACTGGCGGCTGAGGCTGATTAACGCCACCATAAAAAAGAATGACCAGATGACGCGATGGGTGAGGATTTCATCCGCCGGGACATAGTGGATCAGCTTGAAATAGGCAGGCGCAATGCCCCACATTAAATACGCCGCGAGAGCAAGCAGCACGCCCTGGCGGGTCTGTTTCGCATCCATGAAAAAACTCGTCGAAAGAATAGTGAGCGAATAGTAACAGGATTTACAGATTGATGACAAAGCAGACATGGTTGAGAGACGTAAAGCTTTCACCAGAAAATAACAAGCAAAATCAACCCATTGATTTTCACCACTTAACCATAAAGAAGGAAAAACCACGCTTTTTCCTTCTTTATCAGCAGCCTCAGGATTTATCTTTTTACCCCACCATGTAGGTGGCCGTGGCGCTGGCGATATGCACCTGCTCTTCGTTATGTAATTCAACCCGCGCCACAGCAACTTTGTTGCCGGCTCGCAGCAGACTGCTGCTTGCGGTAAAACGCTGGCCTCTGCCCGGGCGCAGATAGTCCACGCGCAGATCGATAGTGCCCATTCTCGACAAACGCTGGCGCAGCTCTTCTTCACTGATGGTGTCATGACGCGTCAGGGTACTGCCGACGCAAACCAGGCCTGCCGCCACATCAAGCGCGGAGGCGATCACGCCGCCGTGTAAAATACTTTGCGCCCAGTTGCCAACCATCATCGGCTGATTGTCAAAGCCAAGCTGTGCGAAGGATTTCTCATAGCGTTCAAGTTCAAGGCCCAGCGCGCGATTAAACGGCATATGGTAAACAAAAATTTCGCCGACCAGCTGGAGGGCAGCTTCGGTTGTCAGTATGGTGCCGGACATGGATCGTTCCTCGATCAAAAAAGTCTGTCTAAGTTAACTAAATGTTTATTTTATGCTTCTCATTTGTTGCTTTCCACTTTAAGAAAGGTTGACCGCGCGAGATGCGAAGGAACTATGTAGAATGTCCGGCAGCTAATAATTCGATAACAAATTTTACGTTCAGGAGAACATTGTCGATGCACAAGTTTCTGGGATGTTTGCTGGCGGCGTGTTTGCTGCCTCTTACGGTCTACGCACAGGAAGCCACAATTGAAAAGGTTCATGACAAACCTGCCGTGCGCGGTAGCGTTATCGCTAACCTGCTTCAGGAACATGACAATCCGTTCACCCTCTATCCGTACGATACTAACTATCTG
>DALYUA010000544.1:0-2125 GCA_031993245.1 Buttiauxella sp.
TCTGACGCCACGCCGCGACAGCTGGATATTTTTAATACCTTTACCGAAGGTAAAACCGGTCAGAAATCTATCGCCGCCTCCGGGGGGATTTTGCTGTGGCCGCAATCGCACTTTGACTGGGTGCGTCCGGGCATCATTCTCTACGGCGTATCTCCTCTTGAGCACAAGCCGTGGGGCGCGGACTTTGGCTTCCAGCCGGTGATGTCGCTCACTTCCAGCCTGATTGCGGTTCGCAGTCACAAAGCCGGAGAGCCGGTGGGCTACGGCGGCGCATGGGTTGCCGGGCGCGATACCAGGCTGGGCGTCGTTGCGATGGGTTATGGCGACGGCTATCCACGCAGCGCGCCTTCCGGGACGCCGGTAGTGGTCAATGGCCGCGAAGTGCCGATTGTTGGCCGTGTGGCGATGGACATGATTTGTGTCGATCTCGGTCCGGACGCGGAAGAGAAAGTCGGCGATAGCGTAATGATGTGGGGGGCAGGCCTGCCCGTTGAGCGCATCGCTGAAATAACAAAAGTTAGTGCTTACGAACTTATCACGCGCCTGACCTCAAGGGTGGCGATGGAGTGTCTGGACTAGTTGTCATTGCCTGGTTTACAGTGGTGATCCGCCACACTGTAAACCAGGAGAACCCACCGTGTTTCAAAAAGTTGACGCCTATGCTGGCGACCCGATCCTTTCCTTAATGGAACGCTTCAAAGTTGACCCGCGTGTTGACAAGGTTAACCTCAGCATTGGCCTCTATTACAACGAAGATGGGGCGATTCCGCAGCTACAGGCCGTGGCAGAAGCTGAAGCCTGTTTGAACTCGCAGCCGCACGGCGCTTCTCTTTATTTGCCGATGGAAGGGTTGAACACCTATCGCAGCGCAATCGCGCCTTTGCTGTTCGGGGCCGGGCACCCGGCATTACTGGAGGGGCGTATTGCTGCTATTCAGACGCTGGGCGGCTCCGGCGCGTTGAAAGTGGGCGCTGACTTCCTGAAAACATATTTTCCGGATTCACAGGTTTGGGTCAGCGATCCCACCTGGGAAAACCACGTTGCCATCTTTGCTGGCGCAGGCTTTACCGTAAATACTTATCCGTGGTTTGACGATAAAACCAACGGGGTACGATTCGAAGCTCTGCTTGAGAAGCTCAACACCTTACCTGCACAAAGTGTTGTGCTGTTGCATCCGTGCTGCCACAACCCAACCGGCTCAGACCTGACGGATGCCCAGTGGGACGCCGTTATCGACATTCTAAAAGCACGCGACCTGATTCCTTTCCTCGACATCGCCTACCAGGGCTTTGGCGCGGGAATGGAAGAAGACGCCTATGCGATCCGCGCTATTGCGCACGCGGGCCTGCCGGCGCTGGTCAGCAACTCATTCTCAAAGATTTTTTCACTGTATGGTGAACGTGTCGGCGGGCTGTCGGTAGTTTGTGAAGATGCAGATGAGGCAGGCCGCGTGCTCGGACAGTTAAAAGCTACCGTGCGCCGTAACTACTCCAGCCCGCCAAATTTTGGTGCGCAGGTGGTAGCCACCGTTCTGAATGACGAACAGCTTAAAGCCAGCTGGCTGGCGGAAGTCGAAACGATGCGTCGTCGCATCCTCGATATGCGCCAGGCTCTGGTTTCCGTACTGAAGACCGAGGTGCCGGGGCGTAACTTTGACTATCTGCTGCAACAGCGCGGCATGTTCAGCTATACCGGCCTGAGCGCAGAGCAGGTTGACCGTCTGCGTGATGAATTTGGCGTTTACCTGATTGCCAGCGGGCGTATGTGTGTTGCCGGTCTGAACAGCAACAACGTGCAGCGCGTTGCGCAGGCGTTTGCCGCCGTTATGTAAGCGCTTACTAATGTGGTTCCCTTTGCAGGGTGGAGCAGCAAAGTGCCATCCACCCTGCAACAGCCAGTTTCCTTTTTGTGATCGCCGCCTTTTTCCAGAGCAAATCCTGCAATAAACCTTTAACTCTCATTGCCTTGTCGGTATGGTCAGGTAGTTTTTTGACCAGTTACTCTGATTTATAAAAATAAAAGCCGTTGAAAATTAAAGGGAAAACGATGCGTAAAATTACACTGGCCTTGAGTGCCGTCTGCTTATTGCTGGGGCTAAACCACTCCGTTGTTGCGAAGGAGTCTG
>DALYUA010000545.1:0-2105 GCA_031993245.1 Buttiauxella sp.
CCAGCTATCCGGCAAAACTGACTCGTCTGCTGTTCGAACGCTTCAGCTATTTTGATGGTGCGGCGGACAAGGGCTGGGTCATCATTCCTTGCGAACTGATCGACTACAACGGCGAAGCGCTGCTGGAGCTGGTATTGCGCTATGCGCAGGAGTGGGCGCTGCCGACCACCTTCAGCAAATGGCTGCATGAAGCAAACACTTTCTGTTCCACGCTGGTGGACCGCATCGTTACGGGTTATCCGCGCGACGAAGCCGCGGCTATTGAAACGCAGCTTGGGTATCAGGATACCTTCCTGGATACGGCGGAACACTTCTACCTGTTTGTGATTCAGGGACCTGACTGGCTTGCAAAAGAGTTACGTCTGGATCGTTATCCTCTCAATGTGAAGATCGTCGATGACATCAGACCTTATAAAGCACGTAAGGTCGCTATTCTGAACGGCGCCCATACCGCTTTGGTTCCTGTTGCCTGGCTTGCGGGTCTGAACACCGTTGGCGAAGCCATGAACGATGCTGAAGTTTGCCGCTTTGTGGAGAAGACCATTACCGAAGAGATCATTCCGGTGCTGGATTTGCCTCGCGATGAACTGCTGGCGTTTGCTGAAGCCGTAATCGGTCGTTTCAGGAACCCATATATTCAGCACCAGCTGTTATCTATCGCGCTAAACGGGATGACCAAATTCCGCACGCGCATCCTGCCGCAGCTGCTGGCAGGGCTTCAGGCAACCGGCGAACTGCCGCCGCGTCTGACCTTTGCGCTTGCCGCCCTGATTGCGTTTTATCAGGGTGAGCGCAACGGAGAACGCTATCCGTTGCAGGACGACGAACACTGGCTGGTGCGCTATCAACAACTATGGGCAAATCTGCGCGACAGGCAAATTGATATGCGCCAACTGGTTCATGCCGTGTTAAGCGACGGCGATCACTGGGGGCAGGACCTGACCGAAGTGACGAATTTAGTCGATCGGGTCGCTGAGGATCTGCAGCTGATTCAAAGCCAGGGCATGCGCGCCGTGCTGGGTCGTTACTGCTAATTTTTACATGCTATAGTGCCTGTAATTCAGTTTACAGGCGCTTTATGCATGGATAATTCTGCTCTCTGGTTCCGCAAATTCGGCCAGCCTGAACAGGTTCTGGCTCTCGAACATTCTCCTTTAGCGCCGCGCGCCGCCGGCACTCTCCGCGTGCAAATGCGATATTCCCCCGTTAATCCGTCCGACCTTATTCCCGTTACGGGGGCTTATCGTCACCGCGTTACTCCTCCTCGCGTTGCCGGTTATGAAGGCGTCGGGGTGGTGGTCGAGGCCGATAACCCGGCGTTAATTGGCCGGCGAGTTTTACCTTTACGGGGCGAGGGGACATGGCAGCGCTGGCTGGACTGCGATCCGCAATGGGCGGTACCCGTACCCGACTCAATCCCCGATGTGCTTGCCGCACGCGGTTATATCAATCCTCTGGCAGCTTACGTGATGCTAAGAAAATGGCCGGTGCAGGGTAAAACGGTGTTGCTCACCGCCGCGACGTCCTCCTGCGCAGGGTTGCTGGCGCAATGGGCGAAGCTTCAGGGAGCGAAAGCGGTTCTCGGCGTTTATCGTTCGGACACTCAAACCGCAGAGGCTGAAGAGAGTGGGATTATTCCGGTCAGCATTCACGATAACAGGGCGCTGCAACATGCCGCCCGGCAAGCTGACATTGTCTTTGATGCGGTTGGCGGCGCGCTGGCAACGGATCTGTTACAGCATATGCGGCCGGGCACGGATTTTATTTCATACGGCCTGCTGAGCGGCCAGCTTTACCAGATAACGGGCGGAGGTATTCACCCGCAGCGCTTCCATCTACGCGATACGCTCGCCGTCACTGCGGCAGAAGACTGGCAGCAGTGGTTTACTGAGTTATGGGGTGTGCTTGCGGTCAGCAGGCTGCCGGAAGTACGCCTGTTCCCGCTCGACAGCTGGCGTGAGGCTTTAGAAGAGTTTGCCGTACCCGGACGGCGCAGCAAACCGATGCTGGTGATGTAGCGCCCCCGGGGCGCTACTTTGTTTTACGGTTTATCACCCATAATCGCCTGCAGAGCCTCATCATCCGGCATCCCCTGATGTTGCTGG
>DALYUA010000546.1:0-2102 GCA_031993245.1 Buttiauxella sp.
CGTGCGCGCGGTTATACGCCGGGTCGCTTCAGCTTTAACGTGCGTGGCGGGCGCTGTGAGGCCTGTCAGGGCGATGGCGTGATCAAAGTCGAAATGCACTTCCTGCCGGATATCTACGTGCCTTGCGACCAGTGCAAAGGCAAGCGCTATAACCGTGAAACGCTGGAGATTAAGTACAAAGGCAAAAGCATCCATGAAGTGCTGGATATGACCATTGAAGACGCTCGCGCATTCTTTGATGCCGTACCGGCGCTGGCGCGTAAGCTGCAAACGCTAATCGACGTTGGCCTGTCTTATATCCGCCTGGGCCAGTCAGCCACCACGCTGTCCGGCGGTGAAGCGCAGCGTGTGAAGCTGGCGCGTGAGCTTTCCAAGCGCGGCACCGGGCAAACGCTCTATATTCTCGATGAGCCGACAACCGGTTTGCACTTCGCGGATATTCAGCAGCTGCTTGAGGTGCTGCATCAGCTCAGAGACCAGGGAAATACCATTGTGGTTATCGAACATAATCTGGACGTGGTGAAAACTGCGGACTGGATTGTCGATCTTGGCCCGGAAGGCGGCAGCGGCGGCGGTGAAATTCTCGTCTCCGGCACGCCGGAAACGGTCGCCACATGCGAAGCCTCGCATACCGCACGCTTCCTCAAGCCATTGCTGAAATAATCAGCCAGAAAGCTGCTGCCTGGTCTGTTCGGGCAGCAGCGATAGCGCCTGCTGATACGAAGCATCCACCAGATAATAGATCTGCGAATCCCGTAGCGTCCCATCCAGATAAACCGTGCTCCAGTGCGCCTTATTTAAATGCGCGCTGGGAAAAACGTCTTTGTGGCTTTCCCGCAGCAAATCCGCAAGTTCCGGGCTCGTTTTTAATGACACCGCCGGGCGTTCTTCCACGTCATGTACCATGGCATAAAGCACATCCGCTACTTTAATTTGCGTGGCCTTCCAGTCGCTATGAACGCTCTGCTCGGCGCCCGGCTTGTTCATGCAGTACTGCAATAGCTCCGAATTGGTCATTTTTATTCCCCTTGTAGTGTCGCAATTATTTTGCGGGAACCACCGTGAATACGATGCTCTCCCAGCCAGATCCCCTGCCATGTGCCCAGTTGTACCTGCCCTCGATGAATGGGCAGCAGTAACGACACGCCCAGCAAGGATGATTTGATATGCGAAGGCATGTCATCCGGTCCTTCATAATCATGTTCGTAAGCGGCGTTGTCCGGCACGGTTTTTAAAAAATGTCTTTCCATATCCAGGCGCACGGTCGGATCACAATTTTCATTCAGAGTCAGGGAGGCGGAAGTATGCTGGAGCAGAAGATGCAGCAGTCCGGTTTGCACCTCAGAAAGCCGGAACAACTGCCCGAGGACTTCATCAGTAACGAGATGAAAACCACGGGATTTGGCTTTTAAGGTGAGGGTTTGTTGAAACCACATACTTTGCTCCAGATAAATTTGCGCTCAACTAAGTGTGCGAGCAACTTACCAAAAGGTAAAACCTGGCGGGTGAATTTTGCTGAAAAAAAACGGCGACAAGCCTGCGCTTATCGCCGTATTTCGGCATCCTCAGAAATTAATATTCCGAGTTAACAATCACCTCTTCGCCGTAGATACCTGCTTTTGGCAAAGGCTGATAGCTGGAGTTTGAAGCCCGCAGTATGCGGATACCGCGAGCGCCGACCTCCTGGGCTGCGGTGATATCATTATCCGAGTCGCCATAGAATATCTTGATTTGCTTCTCTTTCAGCCACTGCGTTTTGGTATTTTGCCCTTCTTTATCACCAGCAAAAATCACGGGGTTAACGCGCTCCTGTGGGATCAGAAAGTCATTTTGCAGCGTTCTGGTGACGGTTTCGGTTTTCGTCTGGCTGCGTCCGGTAACAAAGTAAATGCTGTCGCCACGCTTTAAGTGCATTGTGATGAGCGCCTTCGCCACCTCTTTCGGCATGCTGAATTCATCCCAACCGTTGTTCATCTTTTCCCAGAAGGCAGGATTTTTTAGATAGTCCTGTTTTTCGGGAGAGAACTCTTTTTGTCCACGATAAAAACCGGGACTTGAAAAAAGCACGGTGTCATCGATATCAAAACCAACGGCAACAGGCG
>DALYUA010000547.1:0-2100 GCA_031993245.1 Buttiauxella sp.
TGGATCAGGCGATGATTACGTCCGCTCAGTCCGTTAAGACGCAGGTTACGTTCCGCCCACTCCAGATAGGTGCGGGACATATCCACCGTGGTGGTTGTCTTCGCGCCGCCCAGACCCGCGTGTACCGTGGCGCTGCCGGTGTAGGCAAAGAGGTTAAGGAAATCTTTTCCTTTGCTCATTTTGCCGAGCATATGACGTGCGATACGGTGGTCGAGGAACAGGCCGGTATCAAGGTAATCCGTCAGGTTAACCCACAGACGCGCGTTGTACTCACCGACTTCCATAAAGTCGCCCTTCTCGCCCATCTTCTGGTACTGATTTTTGCCTTTCTGGCGTTCACGCGTTTTCAGGACCAGGCGATTCGACGGCAGATCGAGCACGGAGAGCGTGGCGGCAATCACATCAAACAGACGCTGGCGCGCCTTGTTGGCATCTATGGTTTTTGGCGGCGCATACTCCTGCACCACAACCCAGTCGCCGTAGCGGTCCACGGCTACGTTGTAGTCCGGTAAATCTGCGTCGTACACGCGATAACACTCAATACCTTCCTGACGCGCCCACTTATCCAGCTTCTTAATATTCTTACGCAAACGGTTAGCATAATCTTCGGCATGCTGACCACCGACTGCGCCGGTAGTGTTTTCCGCCAGCTGATAATTTTTTTGCACGCAGTCAAGCGGGCCGTTTTTCGCTTTGAACTGACGCTCGGCGCGCAGTTGCAGGCAGTTCAGCAGATCCGGCGATGCGCTGAATAACGACAGGTTCCAGCCGCCGAAATGCGCCTTCATATTACGCCCCAGCACGCTGTGCAGCGCGATAAGCGCTGGTTCGCTATCCAGACGCTCGCCGTATGGCGGGTTGCTTACGACGGTGCCCGTTGGCCCTTCCGGCAATGGGTTAGACAGTTTGGCGACATCTTTCACTTCATAGCTGATGAGATCGGCAAGCCCGGCGCGGCGGGTGTTAACGCGTGCGCGCTCAATGACGCGAGGATCGTTATCGGAACCAAAGAAACGAGAAGTATAATCCCCAAGCCCTTTGCGAGCGCGAACCTGCGCTTCGGTAGTAACCTCTTTCCACAGATCTTCGTCGTGTTTCGCCCAGCCGAGGAAGCCCCAGTGCTTGCGGTGTAAACCCGGAGCGCGATCGGTGGCGATCATCGCGGCTTCAATCAGCAGCGTACCGGAGCCGCACATCGGGTCGAGCAGCGGAGTGCCTGGCTGCCAGCCGGAGCGCATGACGATTGCCGCGGCCAGCGTTTCTTTGACAGGGGCCGCACCCGTGCTGTCGCGATAGCCGCGCTGATGCAGGCCCTCGCCGCTTAAATCCAGCGCAATGCTGGCGGTATCTTTATTCAGCCAGACGTTGATGCGTATATCTGGTTGCTCGCGATCGACATTCGGACGCGGCAGGTTTTTACGGGTGAACGAGTCGACGACCGCATCTTTTACCTTAAGCGCGCCGTACTGGCTGTTACGAATGACGTCGTTCAGGCCGCTGAAGTGCACAGCGAAAGTCGCATCCGGGCCGAAAATTGCCGGCCAGTCGATAACCTGCACGCCCAGATATAAATCCAGATCGCTGTAAACGTTGCACTCGCTAAGCGGCAGCAAAATGCGGGACGCCAGGCGACTCCACATCAGGCTTTGGTAAACCAGACGAGAATCCCCCTGGTAATGTACGCCGCCCTGAACGACCTGGCAGCCTTGCGCGCCGAGGCCTTCCAGTTCAGTTTTTAGCAGCTCTTCGAGCCCACGCGCCGTACTGGCAAAGAGAGAATTCATATCGTCACTATTACTCTTGAGAAAATTGCTGCGCATTATACCCTAATTACGCCTCATTGTTGGAAAGCTACACGCGCCTCTTACCCGGCCGATCACGAGGCTATAGCGTCCCGACGCCATGTATCATAAAGTTAGCTTCTTTTGCCGCCCACGCCCGCTTCTCTGGAGATCGCCATGCTTACGCTGTCCCGTCTGTTCATTCATCCGGTCAAATCGATGCGGGGTGTACACCTGTCTCATGCGCAGGCGCTGGAGAGCGGACTGGCTTTCGACCGCATTTTTATGGTGACGGATCTGGACGGCACCTTTATTACCG
>DALYUA010000548.1:0-2087 GCA_031993245.1 Buttiauxella sp.
AAACTGAATGCCGGAGCCGCCGGGAAGCATCCAGTCCAGCAGGATCAGATCGGGAAAAGGTTCGGTAAGGAGATTCACGGCTGCGTCATAATCTTCCGCTTCTACTGGCTGAAAACCGTTTTGCTCAAGCACGAAACTCACCATTTCACGGATGGGAGCCTCATCTTCTACAACTAAAATACGCTTCGCCATGATTTGCCCTGTTTAAACAATGCCATTGCTAATTTGTGCGACAGTATGCGTCAGATTTGTGACAGATTTATGAAAAAAATAACGGCCAGATGACTCATTGCTTTGAATTATGACGCCCGGAAGTGCCCTTCGTGACATCTGCCTTTATAATCCCGGCACGCTTTTTTGCCACAGGACGGATTATGCGCATTATCCACACATCGGACTGGCACCTCGGTCAGAACTTTTACACCAAAAGCCGCGGGCCGGAACATCAGGCTTTTCTCCACTGGCTGCTGCAGGCGGTCGTTGAGCATAACGTGGATGCAATAATCGTGGCGGGCGATATTTTTGATACCGGCTCGCCGCCAAGCTATGCCCGCGAGCTTTACAACCGTTTTGTGGTGCAGCTGCACGCCACCGGCTGCAGGCTGGTCGTGCTTGCCGGCAATCACGATTCCGTGGCGACGCTTAACGAATCCCGTGAGCTGCTGGCCTGCCTGAATACTTCGGTTATCGCCAGCGCCCGTCACAATGTGAGCGAACAAACGCTGCTGCTCAACAAAAAAGATGGTTCACCCGGCGCGATCCTGTGCCCGATTCCGTTTTTGCGTCCGCGTGATATCCAAAGCAGCCGCGCAGGCCTCAGCGGACACGAAAAACAGCGTTCGCTAATGGAAGCCATCACCGAACACTACCAGCAGTGCCACGCGGCTGCCGTGGCTGCGCGCGGCGATCGGAAGCTGCCGATTATCGCAACCGGACATTTAACCACCGTAGGCGTGACCAAAACGGACGCGGTGCGCGATATCTATATCGGCACGCTGGACGCCTTCCCCGCGCAAAACTTTCCCCCGGCCGACTACATTGCGCTCGGGCATATCCATCGCGCGCAGTTGATTGGCGGCACGGAACACATTCGCTATAGCGGCTCGCCCATCTCTCTGAGTTTTGATGAAACAGGTAAAGCCAAGAGCGTGTATCTGGTGGAATTTGCCGAAGGTGCATTGCATAACGTCACCGCTCTGCCGGTGCCGGTCAGCCAGCCTCTGGCGGTGATAAAAGGTTCGCTGAGCGAAATCGAAAGGCAGCTTGAACAGTGGCGGGACGCGCCCTGCGAGCCGAAGGTCTGGCTGGATATCGAAATCGCTACCGATGAATATCTGCATGATTTCCAGCGCCATATCCAGCAAATAACGGAAAGCCTGCCGGTGGAAGTGGTGCTGCTTCGCCGCAGCCGTGAACAGCGGGATCGCGTGATTGCCCGCAACCAGAAAGAAACCCTGAGCGAGCTGACCGTGGAAGAAGTGTTTGAGCGTCGCCTGGCGCAGGAAGAGACAACCGAAGAGCAAGAAAAACGTCTGCGCACGCTGTTCGCACAAACCGTGGCAGAGCTGCATGACGCGGGGGAGCAAGCATGAAAATCCTTAGCCTGCGCCTGAAAAACCTCAACTCTTTAAAAGGCGAGTGGAAAATAGATTTCTCGCAGGAGCCGTTCGCCAGCAACGGCCTGTTCGCCATCACCGGGCCAACCGGCGCGGGTAAAACCACGCTTTTAGACGCCATTTGCCTTGCCCTCTACCATAAGACGCCGCGCCTTAATACGGTTTCCCAGTCGCAAAACGATTTGATGACGCGCGATACCGCCGAGTGCCTGGCGGAAGTTGAATTTGAAGTCAAAGGCGTGGCGTACCGCGCATTCTGGAGCCAGAACCGCGCGCGCAACGCCGTAAACGGCAATCTCCAGGCACCGCGAGTTGAGCTGGCGGAAGTTGCAAGCGGCAAAATCGTTGCCGATAAAATCAAAGACAAGCTCGATTTCACCGCCACATTAACCGGCCTCGATTACGATCGCTTCACCCGCTCGATGATGCTTTCCCAGGGGCAGTTTGCCGCCTTTTTAAATGCCGACGCTA
>DALYUA010000549.1:0-2087 GCA_031993245.1 Buttiauxella sp.
GTTCATACAGATATTCCGTAAGCCCGATAGCTGGCCGCTTCTCAAAAAGCTTACGACGACCGGTCTGATGGATACGACCAAGATAGCGGCCAACCCACTCCATCTGATCGATATTATCAGTTTCGTACTGTCGCCCACCAAGGCTTGGGAAAACGGTAAACATAAACCCCTGATGTCGCAGCAAGGTCTTACCGGAATAAGAAAGGGGAGCTGCTACCGGGACTTCATCAGCCAGGAGTTCGATAGCGTACTGATGTTCTTCTTCAATCTGCTCAGCGGACCAACGTTGTGGACGATAAAACTTCACCACAAAGCGTCTGCGATCCTCGTCCTGAAACTGGTAGACGCGATTCTCAAAGCTATTTAGAGGAGTCAGCCCGGAATCCACCCGTATACCCTGTTCAAAAAGGGCATCCATGATGGTATCCGGATGTAGAGTTTGAAAATTAAAAGCGCTGTCTGTCATCCAGGCAACCGGTAGTAAATACGGATAGTTCAGGATAACATTTCGTAGCCGCTTAAGTGGCCTGGCTTACAAGCTTTTACTCTTTAATTACCCCACGCGCACGCAGCAGAGCGGTCTTAAAATCTTCTTCATAATCTTTTTGAATACCAGGGATAACGGCATCTTTTTCTGAATCTCGCATTTTCAGGTGATAGATCAGCACATCGTCAGTGAGATCGGCCAATTCACCGGTATAACCTGACTCTTTAGCGAGTTTCTGTAAAAATTGAATCAGGTTGAGATCCGGCTCTTTTTGCCAGGCGGGCTGAAGCAGCTCGAGCAGTTCGTTAAGACGCTTACATTTCATGATAGTGCTCCTTTCAATGGCGAGATGTCACACGTTAGCAGGCTCAAACCCACAATAAAAGAGGCGATATTAGTGAGACGTTTAACAGAAGTAACAGGGATTATTCTGGCCGGCGGGCGCGCTACGAGAATGGGCGGGCAGGATAAAGGGCTTGTAATGCTAAATGGATTGCCGCTTTTCGAGCATGTCATAACAAGGCTCGCACCGCAGGTCGGAGACATGGCGATCAGCGCAAACAGGAATCTTGAAAAATATCAGCGTAGCGGGCTAAAGGTCCTGAAAGATACCCTGCCAGATTATCCCGGTCCCCTGGCTGGCATGCTGTCGGTGATGCAGGAGCTGGATAGTGAATGGTTTCTGTTCTGTCCCTGCGATACGCCAGCAATTCCGGAAGATCTTGCAGCCCGGCTGTGGGACGCACGCGGACAATATCCCGCCATCTGGGTAAATGATGGAGAGCGGGATCACCCAACCATTGTTCTTATTCACCGGAATCTGACATCGCCGCTTGAAAACTACCTGACCACAGGCGAACGGCGCGTAATGCTTTTTCTGCGTGAGGCGGGCGGGCATGCAGTTATTTTCCCTGAGCAGCAGCAAAACTTCATCAATGTAAATTCCCCCGAAGATCTCAACCGTTGGGAGAAGCAACAATGATTCCTCTGCTGGCCTTCGCCGCGTGGAGCGGTACGGGAAAAACAACTCTATTGAAACAGCTTATTCCTTTGCTAACAGAACAAGGGATTCGTCCGGGTTTGATAAAACATACCCATCACGATATGGATGTCGATAAACCAGGGAAAGACAGCTACGAACTGCGTAAAGCGGGCGCGGCACAGACTATGGTGGTCAGCCAAAAACGATGGGCCTTGATGACCGAAACCCCGGAAGAGCCCGAATTAGATCTCTACAAACTCGCAAGCCGGATGGACGCTTCTTCGCTGGACTTAATACTGGTAGAGGGTTTTAAACATGAAGAGGTCCCTAAAATTCTGCTTTACAGAGAAGGGGTTTCGCACAGTTTTGAAGAGTTAAAGATCGACAGCCACGTTATCGCCGTTGCTTGTGATATAAGCGTAAATGCTTTGCAAATCCCCGTTCTGGATATTAATTCACCCAACGAGATCGCTGATTTTATTAAAAACTGGCTACAAAAATAGCCATTACCTGCTATTAAGCAGGTTTTTTCTTAAATTGCAGACAGCAAAAAGCCCTGCACTTCCGTGCAGGGCCTGTCACTTGTTTGGAGCCTGGCAGTTCCCTACTCTCGCATGG
>DALYUA010000550.1:0-2036 GCA_031993245.1 Buttiauxella sp.
CCGAAGTGGTTAACCACTGGCGCGCCTTCGTGCAGCTTTAACTGAGGTTCAGGGAAGATGACTCAGCCACAAAGAATTCTGGTGCTCGGCGCGAGCGGTTACATTGGTCAACATCTGGTGCCTGAGCTTAGTAAGGCCGGGCATCATATTGTTGCCGCCGCACGTCGCGTGGAGTGGCTGAAGAAGCAGCAATGGCCCGGCGTTGAATGCCACCACATTGATCTGCAGTGGCCGCATCGTCTCCCGGCGTTGCTGGAAGGCGTGGATACCCTCTATTACCTGGTTCACAGCATGGGCGACGGGCCAGACTTTGTCGCCCACGAGCGCCAGGCCGCGCTTAACCTGCGCGACGCGCTTGCTGAATATCCTGTAAAACAGATTATCTTCCTGAGCTCGTTACAGGCGCCGGATGGCGATCGAAGCTCTGACCACCTGCGTGCACGTCGGCTCACCGCTGACATTCTGCGCGATTCCGGCGTGCCGGTAACTGAATTGCGCGCCGGGATAATCATCGGTGCAGGTTCAGCGGCATTCGAAGTGATGCGCGATATGGTTTACAACCTCCCGGTGCTGACGCCGCCGCGCTGGGTGCGTTCGCGCACCACGCCTATCGCGCTGGAAAATCTGCTTTATTATCTTGTCGCTTTACTCGAACATCCCGCGCAAAAAAACAGGGTCTTTGAGGCAGCCGGGCCAGAAGTGCTCAGCTATCAACAGCAGTTTGAACGCTTTATGGCTATCAGCGGGCGCCATCGTCCGCTGATCCCCGTTCCGCTGCCAACCCGCTGGATTTCCGTCTGGTTCCTGACTGTGATCACCTCAGTACCGCCAACAACGGCAAAAGCGCTGATCCAGGGACTCAGGCACGATCTTCTGGCGGACGATGGCGATCTGCGGGCGCTTATCCCACAGCGACTTATCACTTTTGATGACGCCGTGCGGGCGACCCTTAGCGAAGAAAATAAACTGGCAAACTCGCAGGACTGGGGGTACGACGCCCAGGCGCACGCTCGCTGGCGGCCGGAGTATGGCTACTTTCCCCAACAGGCCGGTTATACCATGCAAACCCACGCGAGCCTCGCTGATATATGGAATGTGGTGAATCAGCTCGGCGGCAAAGAAGGTTACTTTTTTGGCAATATCCTCTGGCGGACCCGCGCATTTATGGACCTGCTGATGGGGCATAAGCTTGCTAAAGGTCGTCCTGCGCATCCGATGCTTGAAGTGGGTGACAGGGTGGATAGCTGGAAAGTGATTATCGTTGAACCGCAAAAGGAGCTGGCGCTGCTGTTTGGGATGAAAGCGCCCGGCCTTGGGCGTCTGACTTTCACCTTACATGACCAGGGCGCTAAGCGAACGCTGGATGTTCGTGCCTGGTGGCATCCTCACGGCACCGCCGGGCTGTTTTACTGGCTGGTGATGATCCCTGCGCATCTGTTTATTTTCCAGGGGATGGCACGGCGAATATGCCATTTAGCCGAACAATCTTCGCGCAAAGAGCGTCTATAGTTCTTATTCTTACTTACAGGGCATTGCAAGCGTTGCCGTTTCACGGAAAAATGCCCGCGTTAATCTCAACTACAATGAGTTGGTCTACATGAAGGTACTGGTCACGGGCGCCACCAGCGGTTTAGGCCGAAACGCGGTCGAATACTTACGCGCGAAAGGTATCAGCTTTCGAGCCACAGGTCGCAATGAGGCGATGGGTAAGCTGCTGAAAAAAATGGGCGCCGAGTTTGTGCATGCAGACCTGACCGAACTTGTCTCTTCGCAGGCAAAAGTGATGCTGGCCGATGTCGACACGCTCTGGCACTGCTCAAGCTTTACTTCGCCGTGGGGCACGCAGGAAGCGTTCGATCTTGCCAACGTGCGCGCAACCCGTCGTCTGGGTGAGTGGGCCGTTGCCTGGGGCGTGCGCAACTTTATTCACATCTCCTCGCCTTCGCTCTATTTTGATTATCACCATCATCGCAATATCAGCGAGGATTTCCGCCCGGTGCGCTTCGCGAACGAATTTGCGCGCAGCAAGGCCGCAA
>DALYUA010000551.1:0-2027 GCA_031993245.1 Buttiauxella sp.
GCGTCAATAAATAATTCTTATTCAGGCTTTAAATGACGAGGGATATAAGTGGTTGATCGCAGGTTTTTTATTTCCCGTCTACCGGCGTTAACGGGAAATAAATTGATCCAGATTAATTTATATCGACACTTTTTATCTGAGTTTCGCGTTTAAGCGTTAATGTCGAGCCGATGGAAGCGGCGATAATTGACAGTAACGCCAGCCACTGAACCCAGCTCAGATGCTCGCCCAGAAACAGCATGCCGGAGAGCGCAGCAAGTCCGGGCTCCATACTCATCAACGTCCCGAAGGTACGCGTCGGCAGGCGGGTGAGCGCAATCATCTCAAGCGAGTAGGGCAGGGCCGTAGAGAGTATCGCTACGCCAAGCCCTAATGGCAGCAAAGACCAGTGCCAGATCGCGCTTCCTGCTTCCCACGCGCCAATCGGCACGAAGATTACTGCGGCAATCAGTGAACCTATGGCTACCGTCGCCGGGCCGTGGTCGGCTCCCGCCTTCTGACCAGACAAAATATACAGCGCCCAGCACGCTCCGGCCCCCAGTGCAAAGGCGGCGCCGGTTAAATCTACATGAGAAATATCTTGCCCAAGCGGCAGAAGAAACCACAGGCCCGTTACCGCCAGCACCACCCAGATAAAGTCGGTAGCCCGGCGCGATGAGAACAGCGCTACGGCCAGCGGACCGGTGAACTCAAGCGCCACGGCTATGCCGAGAGGAATGGTTTGAATAGATAAATAGAAGAGATAGTTCATCGCGCCGAGGGATAAGCCATATAGCAAAAGCGGCAGGCGCTGCTCCGCTTTAAAGCGTAAGCGCCAGGGTTTGAACACCGCCACCAGAATCAGCGTCCCTAAAGCCAGACGTATCGCGGTCACGCCTGGCGCGCCAACGAGCGGGAAAAGTGATTTAGCGAGCGATGCCCCGCCCTGAATCGACGTCATGGCAATAAGTAATATAACAATGGGCAGCCAAACGGGCATTTTTCGGGGAGTTAGCGGCATCCTGCGTCCTGTCAGTTAATGTCGGGGTAGGTCTCTTTAAGAGAACGATCTCCATTGTAAAGGATTAACCTATAGCTGGTTGAATTTTCATTGAGAAAAAGCGGGCCGCTTTACGTTACTCTTGCTGTCAGCTTGCGTAAGTTTGAGCCAAAAAATTAAGAATTATCTGGATGACGAAATTATTAAACGCACCAATAATTGCGCGAATTTGTAAATAATTGATTGATAATTTAGTGACATAGCCTGTTGTGGAAATGTTGTGTTACATGAAAAGGTTCGTTAGACAACACGAATGACGAAGAGTTTCTTACAGGGTTTTGTTATATTTAAAACTTAGGACTTACTTGAAGCACATTTGAGGTGGATTATGAAAAAAATTGCATGTCTTTCAGCATTGGCTTGTGTTCTGGCCGTTTCCGTAGGTACCGCGTCTGCAGCAACCAGCACCGTTTCCGGTGGTTATGCTCAGAGCGATATGCAGGGCGTTGCTAACAAAACTAACGGCTTCAACCTGAAATACCGTTACGAAAACGACACCCCGCTGGGCTATATCGGCTCCTTCACCTATACCGAAAAAGACCGCACTGAAGATGGCGTTTACAACAAAGGTCAATACTACGGCATCACTGCGGGTCCAGCTTACCGTCTGAACGACTGGGCAAGCATCTACGGTGTTGTGGGTGTAGGCTACGGTAAATTCCAGAGCACCGACTACCCGGCAAAAGCTGACACCAGCGACTACGGTTTCTCCTACGGCGCAGGTATGCAGTTCAACCCAATGGAAAACGTTGCGCTGGACGTTTCCTACGAGCAGAGCCGCATCCGTAACGTTGATGTTGGCACCTGGATCGCAGGCGTGGGTTACCGCTTCTAATTCACCCGCTAAAGGTGAAAATAAAAATCCGCCCTTGTGGCGGATTTTTTATGCACGTTGACAAAGTTCTTCATTGTTAAAAGTTATTTTGCAGATCGCTTTTAAAAACAAAGAATTATATCTTCTGGTGTACCCCAAACACCCGAAAACCAC
>DALYUA010000552.1:0-2026 GCA_031993245.1 Buttiauxella sp.
AGCTGATCGACCACGCGCAGAAACTCGGTGATACAAAGATCGTAGTCGTTTACCTCGGTAAGCAGTTCACGAACTAAAGAGTCGAGAACGCCTTCCATCGGCGCAAGGAGTACACGCATGAGCTATTCCGGTAAAAAAAGAGGCGCTATGTTAGCGCCTTATATTAATGACAAACACCCGAAAAGCGTGGTTTTCGGGTGTTTGGGGTAAATCAGAAGACAAAATCCTTTGTTTTTAAAAACGCCTTTTAACAGGTAAGGACTTTGTCAGCAGTCTGAGGCGCTATGTTAGCGCCTCAGTTTGAGTTGGCAAAGCCTTAGTTAGCGGCTGCCGGTTTGCGTGGCGGACGACGACGGCCGTTCGCACCAGCCGGTTTAGCCGCGCCATCACCCTGCGGGCGCGACTGACGACGCGGTGCGCCGCTGCGATCGGACGGCGCGCTGCTGTTACTATTCCCACCACGACGTTGACCCTGCCCCTGACCACCGCGACCGCCGCCACGCTGCTGCTGGCGACCATTTACGATAGGCTCGGCAGGGATAGAAGGGTCCACTTCATAACCCGGAATAGCCATGCGCGGAATTTCACGTTTCAGCAGGCGTTCGATATCGCGCAGCAATTTGTGCTCATCAACGCAAACCAAAGACAGCGCTTCGCCGGTTGCCGCAGCGCGGCCGGTACGACCGATGCGGTGCACATAATCTTCCGGCACGTTCGGCAGCTCGTAGTTCACAACGTGCGGCAGCTCTTCAATATCCAGACCGCGAGCCGCGATATCCGTTGCTACCAGCACGCGGATACCACCGCTTTTGAAATCGGCCAGCGCACGGGTACGCGCACCCTGGCTCTTGTTGCCGTGGATAGCGGCGGCGGTGATACCGTCTTTACCCAGCTGTTCAGCCAGATGGTTGGCACCGTGTTTGGTTCGGGTGAAAACCAGTACCTGCTGCCAGTTACCTTCGCCAATCATCTGCGACAGCAGCTCTCTTTTACGTTTCTTATCAACGAAGTGAACGTGCTGGGTAATTTGCTCGGAAGCCGTATTACGACGCGCCACCGACACTTCTTCCGGGTTGTGCAGCAGTTTTTCTGCCAGACCTTTAATGTCGTCGGAGAATGTGGCGGAGAACAGCAGGTTCTGACGGCGAGCGGGCAGTTTTGCCAGCACGCGACGAATATCGTGGATAAAGCCCATATCCAGCATGCGGTCGGCTTCATCAAGCACCAGGATTTCGACCTGGTCGAGCTTCACGGCGTTCTGATGTTCCAGATCTAACAGACGGCCGGGAGTTGCCACCAGCACGTCGACGCCGCTGCGCAGTTTCATCATCTGCGGGTTAATGCTCACCCCGCCGAAAACCACCAGCGAGCGAAGGTTTAAATATTTGCTGTAATCACGCACGTTTTCGCCAATCTGAGCGGCCAGCTCACGGGTTGGCGTCAGGATCAGGGCGCGCACCGGGCGACGGCCCTTAACGTGTGGCTCGTTGTCCACCAGACGTTGCAACAGCGGCAGGGTAAAACCTGCGGTTTTTCCGGTGCCTGTCTGGGCACTGGCCATCAGGTCACGGCCTGCTAATACTACCGGGATCGCCTGGCGCTGGATTGGGGTAGGCTCACGATAGCCCTGCTCTTCCACCGCACGCAGAATATCGGCATTCAGGCCGAGAGAATCAAAAGACATAGGTACTCCAGAATCGCCCTGACCGCGATGCGCGGTGTAGTTTCCAGGGGATCATATGACGCCAGTCTCCTGGCGAGTAGAGGGGCACAAACCACGGTGCCGTAAGGGGCGCAGTGTAGCAGCTTTTGTGATACTCCGCACAATTTCTCTTTTTAATGTCCTTTTACAGCATAATTACTCGCCGCTGGACAGTCTGAGAGTAACGGCTTACGCTTAATCAATCGATTGATTAACTTTTTAAGAGGTCGGTATGAACGCCACGCCGACGCCCGTCACCTCCCGCGGTGAACAGGCTAAAAACACCCTTATTAATGCCGCTATTGCTCAGTTTGGCGAATACGG
>DALYUA010000553.1:0-2015 GCA_031993245.1 Buttiauxella sp.
GGGATGCCGCTACCACCCCTTTGTCACATAACGTTACCCCAATAAAAACCCGTAGAAAAATACGGGAATAACAATGAATTGTTTGCCGACTCTGCACGCGTGGGGCGGCGTTTGTGATGCAAGGATGTGCCCAATGGCCGAACTGTCCCGACGTGGATTATTGACCGGTAGCTGGCGCGGTAACGCGACGGCTTTTCGTCCTCCCTGGAGCGGGGACGAGGAACACTTTCTGACTGAATGTATTCGCTGTGATGCCTGCCTGCCGGTTTGCGAAACCCGTATTTTGCTACGCGGGCGAGGGGGATACCCTGAAATTGACTTCAGCAAAGGTGAATGCACTTTCTGCGCTGCCTGCGCAGAAGTTTGTCCGCAACAGCTTTTCCAGCGGTGCAAAGCCGCGCCCTGGAAACATACTCTTTTTATCAGCGACGCCTGCCTCGCCCTGTCCGGGGTGGAATGCCGTAGCTGTCAGGACGCTTGCGAAACGCAGGCCATCACTTTTCGCCCTTCGGCGCAGGGAATCTCGCAACCCAGGCTTAACCGCTCTGCATGCAACGCGTGCGGAGGCTGTATCTCCGGATGTCCGGTATCCGCTCTGACGATGAGGCACGCTGATGCAAACTAGCTGGCACGTCTGTGGCCTGGTCGTACAGGCGCATCCCCAACATATTCCTGCCGTTAGCGCCGCCCTGAGCGAGCTTGCCGGTAGTGAGGTCGCCGCAAGCGATGCTGAACACGGCAAGCTGGTGGTGGTGATGGAGGCAGCGCGTAGCGATGCGCTGCTCAACCAAATTGAGTCGGCACGCAATATTGCAAACGTGCTGGCGGTATCGCTGGTTTATCACCAGCAGGATGAGGAAGGTGAGGAAACACCATGAAACTCAGTCGTCGTAGTTTTATGAAAGCGAACGCCGTCGCGGCAGCCGCAGCGGCGGCAGGCCTGAGCGTGCCGGGTGCGGCTCGCGCGGTTGTCGGAAAACAGGATGCTATCAAGTGGGATAAAGCGCCATGCCGTTTCTGCGGGACGGGCTGCGGCGTGCTGGTGGGGACGCAGAATGGTCGTATCGTGGCAAGCCAGGGCGATCCTGATGCTCCGGTTAACCGAGGCCTGAACTGCATTAAAGGCTACTTTCTGCCAAAAATCATGTACGGAAAAGACCGTCTGACCCAGCCGCTGCTGCGCATGAAAGACGGCCACTACGATAAAGAAGGTGAATTCGCCCCCATTAGCTGGGAGCAGGCCTTCGACATCATGGAAGAGAAATTTAAAACCAGCCTGAAAGCCAAAGGGCCGGACGCCATCGGTATGTTTGGCTCCGGCCAGTGGACCGTCTGGGAAGGCTATGCGGCGGCGAAGCTGTTTAAAGCCGGCTTCCGCACAAACAACATCGACCCTAACGCGCGCCACTGCATGGCTTCTGCGGTGGTCGGCTTCATGCGCACCTTTGGTATGGATGAGCCGATGGGCTGCTATGACGATATCGAGCAGGCCGATGCCTTTGTGCTCTGGGGCTCCAACATGGCGGAGATGCACCCGATACTGTGGTCGCGTATCACCAATCGCCGCCTGTCCGATGAAAACGTCAACGTCGCCGTGCTTTCCACTTTCCAGCACCGCAGCTTCGAGCTTGCGGACAACGGCATGGTGTTTACGCCGCAAAGCGATCTGGCGATCCTTAACTACATCGCCAACTACATTATCCAGAACGATGCGATAAACGAGTCGTTCTTCAGTCAGCACGTGAACCTGCGTAAAGGCGTGACGGATATCGGCTACGGCCTGCGTCCAACGCACCCGCTGGAAAAAGCGGCGAAGAACCCAGGCTCCGATGCTTCCGAGCCAATGAGCTTTGACGAATACAAAGCCTTTGTCGCCGAGTACACGCTTGAAAAAACCGCTGAAATGAGCGGCGTACCGAAAGATCAGCTTGAAGCGTTGGCGAAGCTGTACGCCGATCCAAATAAGAAAGTTATCTCTTACTGGACGATGGGCTTTAACCAGCACACGCGCGGCG
>DALYUA010000554.1:0-2013 GCA_031993245.1 Buttiauxella sp.
GCGGCAAAGGCGCAGCCGTAGCGGTACTTATTTTTGATATCTTAAAAGGTATGCTGCCGGTCTGGGCGGCCTATGCATTAGGCGTGACCCCATTCTGGCTCGGGCTGATCGCTATCGCCGCCTGCCTGGGTCATATCTGGCCCATCTTCTTCAGGTTTCACGGTGGTAAAGGCGTGGCAACCGCGTTCGGTGCCATTGCGCCTATCGGCTTCGATTTAACCGGCGTGATGGCCGGAACCTGGCTGCTCAGCGTACTGCTTAGCGGCTATTCGTCCCTGGGGGCAATTATCAGCGCGCTGATAGCGCCCTTCTACGTCTGGTGGTTCAAGCCGCAGTTCACTTTCCCGGTTGCCATGCTCTCCTGCCTGATTCTGATGCGCCATCACGATAATATTCAGCGTTTATGGCGCGGGCAGGAAACCAAAATCTGGAAGAAGCTGCGCAAAAATAAAGACAAAAAAAAGGAGTGATTCCTCACTCCAGGGACTGCTGACAAAGTCCACAGGTATTAAAAGTTTCTTTACCAGTACTTTTAAAAACCAGGGATGATGTCTTCTGGTTTACCCCAACCTCCCGAAAATTACGCTTTTCGGGAGGTTGTCATCAATCTGAGGAGTGATTTCTCACTCCTTTTTACCCTTCATGTATCCTGTTACGCCGCAGGCAACTCTGCCAGCGGCCAGCGCGGACGCACCGTCACGCTTAACTCACCCGCCGTTCCCGCTTTCAGACGAATCATGCCCGCATAGGCAATCATCGCGCCGTTATCGGTGCAGAATTCCGGACGGGCGTAGAACACTTCGCCGCGACGTTTGGTCATCAACGCTTCCATACGGGCTCGCAGCGTGCGGTTGGCGCTTACGCCACCGGCCATAACCAGTCGTTTGAAACCGGTCTGATCCAATGCCCGTTTGCATTTAATCATGAGCGTATCAACAACCGCATCTTCAAATGCACGAGCAATATCGGCGCGAGTTTGATCGTCTGATTCGTTACCGCGAATGGTGTTTGCGGCAAACGTTTTCAGGCCGGAGAAGCTGAAATCAAGGCCGGGACGGTCAGTCATTGGACGAGGAAAAACAAAGCGCCCTTCCGTTCCCTGCGCCGCCATTTTTGACAACATCGGGCCGCCCGGATAATCCAGACCCAGCAGTTTGGCTGTTTTATCGAAGGCTTCGCCTGCGGCATCGTCTATGGATTCACCAAGCAGCTCATACTGACCAATGCCCGTTACGCTAATGAGCTGGGTATGGCCACCGGAAACCAGCAGCGCAACAAACGGGAACGCCGGAGGATTATCTTCGAGCATCGGCGCCAGTAAATGTCCTTCCATGTGGTGTACCGGTACGGCAGGAACATCCCAGGCAAACGCCAGCGCGCGGCCGACCGTTGCCCCCACCAGCAGCGCGCCAACCAGGCCAGGACCTGCGGTATAGGCCACGCCATCAATATCCTGAGCGCTTAAACCCGCCTCTTTCAGCGCGGCCTGAATTAACGGAACGGTTTTACGCACGTGGTCGCGGGAGGCCAGCTCCGGCACCACGCCGCCGTAATCAGCGTGCAATTTCACCTGACTATACAATTGATTGGCTAACAACCCTTTCTCATCGTCATAAATGGCGATGCCGGTTTCATCACAGGAAGTCTCTATACCCAGTACGCGCATGGCTTTCTCTACCTCAAAGTCTTGCGGCGAAGTTTATGCTGCCGGGCTCCCGTTGTAAAACTTTGCTCACCTGTTGTTCGTATGTAGTGTATAATCCACGCCCCTGGAAGATTCCGGCCTTAAAAGCCAGGTTTCTGGTTGTCCGGTGCTTTACAAAGCAGCAAGAGTTGCAGTAAAATTCCGCACCATTTTGAAATAGCTGACGCATCAGTCAGCGGCAAACCGAATTTATCAAAGGTGAGAGTTAATGCCGGTAATTAAAGTACGTGAAAACGAGCCATTCGACGTAGCACTGCGTCGCTTCAAGCGTTCCTGTGAGAAAGCAGGTGTTCTGGCGGAAGTTCGTC
>DALYUA010000555.1:0-2009 GCA_031993245.1 Buttiauxella sp.
GTTTGAATTTACGCAGTTCAGGATAACCGTGAGCCGGCAGCATTTCGCCGTGGGTATAGACGTTAACGCCGGTGCCTTCGGTCTGCTCCAGCAGGCTGAACAGGTCTTTCAGGTCGTGGCCGGAAATCAAAATACATTTGCCGGCAACAGGGCGTACATTCACCTGCGTTGGCGTTGGGTGGCCATATTTGGTGGTTTCGCCGTGATCCAGAATGCTCATCACTTTGAAGTTCATCTGGCCGATTTCCATGGAGCACTCAAGCAGCGCGCCCATATCTGCAGGCCAGGTGCCGAGCCATGCCATAATTTTGTGGTACTGGGCGTAGATATCGTTGTCGTACTGGCCGAGTACGTGGGCGTGTTCCATATAGGCTGCGGCACCTTTCAGGCCGTACAGGCAAAGCAGACGCAGACCAAGGATATCTTCGCCGATTTCCGCTTTGTCGCGGTTAGGCGCAAAGTCTGCCGCCTGGCGCTGTAAGTCACCTAAATCATCGCTGACCAGTTGCAGCTCGGCCATTGGGCTGTCAACGGTAATCTCCGCGTTCACCGCAAGAGCACGCGTCTTCAGGCTCTCACGCAGGGCGATGGCCTCGCGTGCATAGCCAACAATGCGTGGTGAGTCGAAGTTAACGTTAGTGAGGGTAGAGAAGAAGGCGCGTGGCGCAAAGCTGTCGGCTTCGTGGTCGATAATGCCGGCTTCGCGGGCGGCAACGGCCCAGGCGGACAGCCCCTGCAAAGTGGCAATCAGCAGATCCTGCAGGTCAGAAGTTTCGGCAGTTTTGCCACACATCCCCTGCGCGTAAGAGCAGCCGTTGCCCGCTGGGGTGCGGATTGTTTGTTCACATTGCACACAAAACATGATCGTACCTTTTAAAGTTATATTTAATATACATGTTTAAGGTTATGCCTCCCTCAGGTGGGAGAAAAGGTCTTTTTACAGGAAGTTAAGCGGAGATTGATTTAGCGCAAATTTGGCGGCAGAAACCTACCGCCAATGTGGTATCAGGATGCGAAGAAGGCCATCAGCAGCGGGGTCAGCAGGCTAAGAATAAAGCCGTGTACGATAGCCGCGGGGACGATTTCCAGCCCGCCGCTGCGTTGCAGCACCGGTAGCGTGAAGTCCATTGAGGTGGCCCCGCACAATCCCAGGGCCGTAGAGCGGCTCTTAGCCACAAGGCCGGGTATCAGCATAATCGCCAGCAGCTCGCGGATAAGATCGTTAAAGAAGGTGGCGCTGCCGATAACCGGGCCATAGGATTCGGTCATCAGGATGCCGGAAAGCGAATACCAGCCAAAGCCCGACGCCATTGCCAGACCGGTTTTGACAGGCAGATCGAGAATAAACGCGTTTATCACGCCGGCGGCCATTGAACTTAGCACAACCACTACAGCAATAATCATTCCGCGCCGGTTGAGCACTATCTGTTTTAACGTCATACCACTGTTACGCAGCTGTATCCCGACCAAAAACAGCAGGAAAATGAGCGTATATTCACTCGCTTGTGTGGCGTACTGCAAAAACTCCCAGCCCGTTAGCCCAAGCAGAAAACCCGCTACCACGACGAAGCAGAGCTTTAAAGATTCCAGCGCCATGGCGATTCGGGAAGGTAATTTTTCTTGCTGATGGGCGTGATGCCAGGGCAACGAACGTTCCAGCCACAAAAGCGCGGCGGCGTTACACAGCAAAATGACCACCACGCTTACCGCAGAGTAGTGGAATATAGCCAGCAGGTTACTCGCCAGGTTGTCGAGGAACGCAAGGCTTATCCCCATGAAGAACAGGATCACATAAACAATCCAGCTAAGCAGACGATTGATGAGTTTTAAAAGAGTGGTTTGTTGCAGGGCAATCAGATAGCCGACAATCAGCGGCACTAAGATAATGAACAATCCCGAAAACATGAGGCGGGCAATCCTTGAGATAAAAAACGGCACAGCCCACACTACCCAAAGATGCAGAGTGAGTAAAGCGTCGAAAAAGGAGGTTTTTTATGCAAAAGGGATAA
>DALYUA010000556.1:0-2007 GCA_031993245.1 Buttiauxella sp.
ATGGTCCCGCTGGCCGGGACTCCCCGATGCAGATTCCTGCCGCTGGAGCGATTGCCCGCAGCCCATCGCCACGCCAAATTTTATCTCTCATCTCCAGCGCTGCGTGCTTGGCGATAGCGAAGCTTATCTCTGGCAGCAGCATCAACCGTTTCGCTTACCTGAATTTCGACCGCGCGCCTCCTGGCATCCCGCAAACGGTGCTCCTGAACGGGAGCAGGCCGAAATTCTTTCCGCGCTGCAATTCATGCCGCCTGGCGTAGCCGTGGTGACTGCTCCGCGTGGCAGGGGTAAATCTGCGCTTGCGGGCATGTTGCTAAGCAGCCTTTCTGGCGAAGCGCTGGTGACGGCACCGACCCGAGCGGCAACAGACGTGCTGGCGCGGCATGCGGGCGAAAATTTTAGTTTCATCGCCCCGGACGCGCTTCTGGCTCAGCCGGAAGGGCAGGACGCGCAGTGGCTAATTATCGATGAGGCGGCTGCGTTGCCAGCGCCACAGCTGCGTCAACTGATTGCCCGTTTCCCGCGTACGTTGCTCACCACCACGGTTCAGGGCTACGAAGGTACCGGGCGGGGGTTCTTACTGAAGTTTTGCGCGGGGATAGATTCTCTCACCCGCTACTCTCTTTCAGCTCCCATTCGCTGGGCACAGCACGATCCTCTGGAGTCGTTAATCGACAGCATTTTGCTGTTTGAGGAAGCAGATTTAAACCATGTTGCCATGGGGGCGGCTACGCTGAGCCCTGTCGCACAAGGCGAGGTCAGCCAGCTTCAGCAGATGTATCGCCTGCTCTCGGGAGCGCACTATCGCACCTCGCCGCTGGACTGGCGGCGCATGCTCGATGCCCGGGGGCAACATTTCATTGCCGCTAACTGTGGAGGAGAAACCGTTGGTGCAGTCTGGCTGGTAGAAGAGGGCGGGCTGGATGAAAATCTCAGCCGGGCGGTGTGGGCGGGTTTACGTCGACCACGCGGTAACCTTGTCGCACAATCTCTTTCTGCCACGGCGGCAGCCCGCTGGCCGCAACTTTAAAGGGACTGCGCGTAAGCCGTATTGCCGTGCATCCGTTACGTCAGCGGCAGCAGTTAGGCCAGCAGATGATGGCGATGGCGAAAGCGGGGGCGCAGCCGGATGTCGATTATTTGTCGGTAAGTTTTGGCTTCACCGATGAGCTGTGGCGATTCTGGGAAAGCTGTGGTTTTGTGTTGGTACGCGTCGGGAGCCATCGTGAAGCCAGCAGCGGTTGCTATACGGCAATGGCGCTGTTGCCGCTAAACGATGCAGGCGTTGCGCTCACCCGGCACGAACATCTGCGTTTGCAACGTGATTTCGCTTACCTGCAACCATGGATCGCCAGCCCTTTACCCATCACACCTCATCCAGCGACTACGCTAAATAGTGATGACTGGCTTGAGCTGGCTGGTTTTGCGTTTGCACACCGCCCGCTGGAAGCCTGCCTGGGGTCGCTTAATCGTCTGCTGATAGCCTGCGATCTGCCGTTAAAGGCTTTACGTGGCAGGGTCCAGCACAGGGTTAAGGTGGAGAGGCTGTGCAGGGATCTTCGTCTTTCCGGTCGTAAAGCGCTACTGGCAGCGTTGCGGCAAGAGGCTAAGCAGGCGCTTGAAAAGCTTGATGCACCACAGAGCGTGGCGCTCAAAAACGCCCTTTTGCAAATGCAATCGTCAGCTCCAGAAACATAAGGAGATAACCATGAAACTCGACCATTTTGTTGTTCAGAGCCCCTCCGTACCGGCAAAACAATTACTGTTGCTGTTTCATGGTGTAGGCGATAACCCCGTCGCTATGGGTGAGATCGGCAGCTGGTTTGCACCTTTGTTTCCTGATGCTTTAGTCGTGAGTATTAGTGGCCCGGCACCGAGCGGTCCGCAACAAGGGCGTGAATGGTTTTCAGTGGCCGGCGTGACGGAGGAAAACCGTCAGGGCCGTATTGATGCCGTCATGCCGGCGTTTATTGAAGTGGTGCGCTACTGGCAGAAACAGAGTGGCGT
>DALYUA010000557.1:0-2002 GCA_031993245.1 Buttiauxella sp.
AAAGCGCCGACGCCGCTGTGGATGAAAGAGAAGCTGCGCCGCTGCGGCATTCGTTCCATTGATGCCGTTGTTGACGTCACTAACTATGTCCTGCTGGAGCTGGGCCAGCCGATGCACGCCTTCGATCTTGATCGCATCGACGGCGGCATCGTTGTGCGTCTGGCGCAAGAGGGCGAGACCCTGACCCTGCTGGATGGCAATGAAGCGAAATTAAAAGCCGATACGCTGGTTATCGCCGATCATCACAAAGCCCTGGCAATGGGCGGCATCTTCGGCGGCGAGCATTCTGGCGTGAATGATGAAACCAGAAACGTGCTTCTGGAGTGCGCATTCTTCAGCCCGCTGTCCATTACCGGCCGCGCTCGCCGCCATGGCCTGCATACCGATGCCTCTCATCGCTATGAGCGTGGCGTTGATCCAGCGCTACAGTACAAGGCGATGGAACGTGCTACCCGCCTGCTTATCGACCTGTGCGGTGGTGAGCCAGGCCCGGTGATTGATGTGACAAGCGAGGCGCATCTGCCAAAGCCTGCCACCATTACGCTGCGTCGCAGCAAACTGGATCGCCTGATTGGTCATCATATTGAAGACGCGCTGGTTGGCGACATCCTGCGTCGCCTGGGCTGTGAAGTCACCGATGGCCAGGATGAGTGGACGGCAGTCGCCCCGAGCTGGCGTTTTGATATGGAAATCGAAGAGGATCTGGTCGAAGAGGTTGCTCGCGTCTACGGTTATAACAGCATCCCTGATGAGCCTGTTCAGGCCGGCCTGGTCATGGGCGATCACCGTGAAGCGGATTTGTCCCTCAAGCGCGTGAAAACCATGCTGGTGGATAAAGGCTATCAGGAAGTGATCACCTACAGCTTCGTGGATCCTAAGATTCAGCAGCAGCTGCACCCGGGTGAAGAACATCTGATTTTACCAAGCCCGATTTCAAGCGAAATGTCGGCGATGCGTCTCTCCTTGCTGACTGGCCTGCTTCATACCGTGGTTTATAACCAGAACCGCCAGCAAAGTCGCGTGCGTATTTTCGAAACGGGCCTGCGCTTTGTTCCTGATACTCAGGCAGACCTCGGTATCCGCCAGGATCTTATGCTGGCTGGCGCGATTTGCGGCAACCGCTATGAAGAGCACTGGGATCTGGCGCGTAATAGCGTCGACTTCTATGATTTGAAGGGCGATCTGGAGTCGGTACTTGACCTGACGGGTAAACTTTCTGACATCGAATTCCGTGCTGCGAGCAATCCAGCACTGCATCCGGGCCAAAGCGCTGCCGTTTATTTACAGGGCGAATGTATTGGTTTCATTGGCGTTGTGCATCCGGAGCTTGAGCGCAAGCTCTCCCTTAATGGCCGCACGCTGGTATTCGAAGTGCTGTGGAACAAGGTCGCAGACCGCGTGGTGCCTGAGGCGCAGGAGGTTTCACGCTTCCCGGCCAACCGTCGCGACATCGCTGTCGTGGTTGCTGAAAACGTTCCCGCAGCAGATATTTTGGGCGAATGTAAGAAAGTTGGCGCAAATCAGGTAGTTGGCGTAAACTTATTCGATGTGTACCGTGGCAAGGGCGTAGCCGAAGGTTATAAGAGCCTGGCCATAAGCCTTATCCTTCAGGATACCGGCCGTACACTTGAAGAAGAGGAGATTGCCGCTACCGTTGCAAAATGCGTAGAGGCATTAAAAGAGCGATTCCAGGCATCATTGAGGGATTGAACGTATGGCGCTTACAAAAGCTGAAATGTCAGAATATCTGTTTGATAAGCTTGGGCTTAGCAAACGGGATGCCAAAGAGCTGGTTGAGCTGTTTTTCGAAGAGATCCGTCGCGCTCTGGAAAATGGCGAGCAGGTTAAACTATCAGGTTTTGGTAATTTTGACTTACGCGATAAAAACCAACGTCCCGGGCGTAACCCGAAGACCGGTGAAGATATTCCCATCACGGCCCGCCGTGTAGTGACTTTCCGACCTGGTCAGAAGTTGAAAAGTCGGGTTGAAAACGCGTCGCCA
>DALYUA010000558.1:0-1994 GCA_031993245.1 Buttiauxella sp.
ACGCCTGACGGATCTCAGCAGTGCTCTTGCTCATAATTATCCTGAAATCAAGCTAACGAGGAGTTGTAAACCAGACATTCCCCGCAGCGATGCTGAAGAGATAACCAGTTTACCTGGAAAAAAGTGGGAATAAGATAAGTTTTCTTACCGGGGAAGTAAAATCCCGTATGAGGCTAATCGGCAAAATTCCGGTAGATGCCCTGGATATCTTCCATAAAGAAGCCACGATACAGAAGAAAACGCTGCACTCTGGCGCGCTCTTTCCACTCCGTCGGCAGCGGTTCACCAAACTTTCTTTCCGCTATTTCCCGTGCTATCGCCTGCCAGTCGATTTCGCAATCCATCATAGCAGCTTCACCTGAAGCCCGATCGATGCCTTTTTGCTGCAGCTCCTGGCGAATACGCTGCGGCCCGTAACCTTTACGGCTGCGGCTGGCGATGAAACGAGTAGCAAACTGGGCGTCATCCAGCCAGCGATGCTCGTAACACCAGGCAATCACCTTTTCGATATCCTCAGGGGTGAAGGTGGGCTGTTCGCAGTTATCACTGCCGGGAAAAGTGGGCGCAGCGGTAAGCTTGCGGCGGAGTTCATGTTCGCTGTGATCGCGCATCGCGAGGATTCGGGTAGCTTTGTCCAGTAAACGGGCATAGGCACTGCGGCGGGGGTTTGGGCTTGATTCGGACATAACAGAGGACCTGTTAAGAAGACTGAAATGAATGCGTTACAGCAGAAATAAGCAGGGGCTGCCGTAGCAACCCCTGTTGAAAATCAAAATTCTTCGTTGGTCTCAGCGGCGTCTTTGTCGTGATCGTCAACGGTGAAGTCTGGTGTAACGTCCTGGTTATTGAGCAGCATTTCGCGTAGTTTCTTCTCGATCTCTACGGACATTGGCTTGTTCTCTTTCAGGAAATTACTGGCGTTGGTTTTACCCTGGCCAATCTTCTCGCCGTTATAGCTATACCATGCACCCGCTTTTTCAATTAGCTTGTGCTTCACGCCGAGATCAACCAGTTCACCGTAGAAGTTGATGCCTTCGCCGTACATGATCTGGAACTCAGCCTGCTTGAACGGCGCAGCAATTTTGTTTTTGACCACTTTAACGCGAGTTTCGCTACCTACTACGTTATCGCCATCTTTCACCGCACCGATACGACGAATATCAAGGCGTACAGACGCATAGAACTTCAGCGCGTTACCACCGGTGGTGGTTTCCGGGTTACCGAACATCACACCGATCTTCATACGGATCTGGTTGATGAAGATAAGCAGCGTGTTGGACTGCTTCAGGTTACCGGCCAGCTTACGCATCGCCTGGCTCATCATACGTGCCGCAAGGCCCATGTGAGAGTCGCCGATTTCGCCTTCGATTTCCGCTTTCGGCGTCAGCGCCGCAACGGAGTCAACGATAATAACGTCTACTGCGCCAGAGCGCGCCAGCGCGTCACAGATTTCCAGCGCCTGTTCGCCGGTATCCGGCTGTGAACAGAGCAGGTTGTCGATATCAACGCCAAGCTTCTTGGCATAAACCGGGTCCAGCGCGTGCTCAGCATCGATAAACGCACAGGTTTTACCTTCACGTTGTGCAGCACCGATAACCTGCAGGGTTAAGGTCGTTTTACCTGAGGATTCTGGTCCGTAGATTTCAACGATACGGCCCATTGGCAGACCGCCTGCTCCCAGAGCGATATCCAGTGACAGTGAACCGGTGGAGATCGTTTCGACATCCATGGTACGGTCTTCACCCAGGCGCATGATGGAGCCTTTGCCGAATTGTTTTTCAATCTGGCCCAGTGCTGCCGCTAACGCCTTCTGTTTGTTTTCGTCGATAGCCATTTTTACTCCTGTCATGCAGGGTGAGTCACGGATGCATCACGCTGCGTTCTTAATACGATTTGTTGAGCCAATTATACTGTATAGTCATACAGTATCAAGCTTATTTTTGAGAAATTCATCCCACAGGGTTTGCAGCGCATATTCAGTGGATCTGCGCCTG
>DALYUA010000559.1:0-1959 GCA_031993245.1 Buttiauxella sp.
ATGTTCGGTATTCCTAACGAGATCGCCATGCAGGTCGTAGCGGTTGGCTTTATTATCGGCGTGCTGCAGGACTCCTGCGAAACAGCGCTTAACTCCTCTACCGATGTGCTGTTCACCGCAGCGGCATGTCAGGCGGAAGATGCGCGTCTGGCAAGCAAAAATCCTTTACGCGGTTAAGCTTTATTTCTCCCCGTCGGCCACGGCGGGGAGTTATTCCTGGCTCTGCACTTTCTTTTCCACGCTAAACGGATCGATCCCTCTTTTTTGCATCCGCCAGAAGCGAATAATATTCAGCCCGTTCATCACCAGAAAACTGCCTTCTATTAACGTCCCGCCAATCGAACCCAGCCAGAAGTTATGCGTCACCCAACAGGCGGTGGAACACCACATAACACAGCGAGTGGTCAGCCCCTTACAGCGGAACAGCGCCCAGGTGCTGGCCACGGTGCCAATAATCGGCAGCAGCTCAATCAGGTGGTTAATTTTCGCCAGCCCAAGGCCAAGCGTCAGCACGATAAAAATCGTCATTACCCATATACTGCGGGTGCGCAAAGAGATAACGGTGCGGATGGCTTGCACAGCCAGACGCGCATTGTCTCATATCACCTTCCGCACTTCAGTGGCGGCAGGCAGCAGCACGGAGCCATCTTTCGCTTGAGGCGCCATGCGCGGAATCGGCTTGCCGGTACGTGTTTCGATCAGGACCGAATGTCGTTCGCCAGGCGTGAACAGATGCTGCTCTCCCCACTGGCGCAGCGCCACTACTACGGGAAACAGGCTTTCCCCTTGCGGCGTCAACACGTACTCCTGATAGGCCGTGCCATCCGAGGCGTCCTGGGTGTCAAGGATGCCCGCATCGACCAGCTTGCGCAGGCGGTCGGACAGGATGTTACGGGCCATGCCCAGGCTACGCTGGAAGTCGCCAAAGCGGCGCGTACCATCGAACGCATCGCGCACGATCAGCAGCGACCAGCGATCTCCGACCACATCGACGGCGCGAGCAACGGGACAGAGTTCATCATTAACAGGACGGCGCGGCATGACCTCTCCAGGCAAGTAGTATCAACAGGTTTTCTGGTTGCATTTTAAAACTACATGTCCTAGCATTCAATTAGTTTTATTTTGAAACCAGATTGAACGGACGGTAGAGCATGAACTCATCCCGAACTGTCGATATGCCGCGCAGCCTGGTGTTGCTGTTTGCCGCCGCCAGTGGCCTGAGCGTGGCGAACGTGTACTACGCGCAACCCTTGCTGGATGCGCTGGCCCACGACTTCAACATCAGCCATGCCGCCGTGGGGGGCGTGGTGACGGCCACCCAGATTGGCTGCGCCTTAGCCCTGCTGTTGCTTGTGCCGCTGGGCGATCGTATAGATCGCCGCCGTTTGATAGCAGCACAGCTATTGGCCCTGGTGGTGGCGTTGGCGACGGTGGGCATGGCACAGTCTGCGCCCGTTCTGCTGGCGGGAATGATGGCCGTGGGCCTGCTGGGCCCGGCGATAACTCAGGGGCTGATCGCTTACGCGGCCAGTGCCGCCGCCCCCCATGAGCAAGGCCGGGTCGTCGGTACGGCGCAAAGCGGAGTGTTCATCGGCCTGCTGCTGGCACGGGTATTCGCCGGCGGCGTCAGTGACCTGGCAGGCTGGCGCGGCGTGTACTTCTGCGCGGCCATGCTGATGCTAGCGATCGCGCTGCCGCTGTGGAGGCGGCTGCCAGCCTTGCCTTCGGCAGCGAATCCGATGCCTTACCCGCACCTGATCGCCTCCATGCTGACGCTGCTGCGGGAAGAAAAGGTGCTGCAAGTGCGCGGCATGCTGGCGTTGTTGATGTTCACCGCCTTCAATATCCTCTGGAGCGCGCTGGTGCTGCCATTGAGCGCATCGCCATACAGTTTTTCGCATACCGCCATCGGCGCCCTTGGCCTGGTCGGCGTGGTGGGCGCCCTGGCCGCAGCGCGTG
>DALYUA010000560.1:0-1938 GCA_031993245.1 Buttiauxella sp.
CCATTAAAACCCTGCATGAAGATGAAGCCCGGCAGGCCCGTATCACCCGCCTGCCGGATGAAGATACCGACGTTACGAGGGAAGAAAATTCATGATTATTTCAGCCGCATCCGACTACCGTGCCGCCGCACAGCGCATCCTGCCGCCGTTCCTTTTCCACTATATAGATGGGGGCGCCTATGCCGAACAAACGCTGCGCCGCAATGTGGATGACCTGGCGCAGGTGGCGTTAAGACAGCGCGTCCTGAAAAACATGTCGGCATTAAGCCTGGAAACCAAACTCTTTAACGAAACGCTTTCCATGCCTGTCGCGCTTGCTCCGGTAGGTTTGTGCGGCATGTACGCCCGACGCGGCGAAGTTCAGGCTGCCAAAGCCGCTGCTGCAAAGGGTATTCCTTTTACGCTTTCGACCGTTTCTGTCTGCCCGATCGAAGAAGTCGCCCCGGCCATCGATCGTCCGATGTGGTTTCAGCTTTATGTGCTAAAAGATCGCGGCTTTATGCGCAATGCGCTGGAGCGCGCTAAAGCCGCCGGTTGTTCAACGCTTGTCTTCACCGTTGACATGCCAACCCCCGGCGCACGCTATCGCGATGCACATTCAGGCATGAGCGGGGCGAACGCTGCGATGCGACGCTACTGGCAGGCGGTGACGCATCCGCAATGGGCGTGGGATGTGGGTCTGAACGGTCGTCCGCACGATCTGGGAAATATTTCGGCCTATTTAGGTAAACCGACCGGGCTGGAAGATTACATTGGCTGGCTGGCGAATAACTTCGACCCTTCGATCTCCTGGAGCGATCTGGAATGGATCCGTGAGTTCTGGGACGGCCCGATGATCATCAAAGGGATCCTCGACCCGGAAGACGCAAAAGACGCGGTGCGTTTCGGCGCAGACGGAATTGTCGTGTCGAACCACGGCGGCCGCCAGCTTGATGGCGTACTCTCATCCTGCCGCGCCCTGCCCGCCATTGCCGATGCGGTAAAAGGAGATATTGCCATCCTTGCCGACAGCGGTATTCGCAACGGGCTGGATGTAGTGCGGATGATTGCCCTGGGTGCCGATACCGTTCTGCTGGGCCGCGCATATCTGTACGCTCTGGCCACGCACGGCCAGGCAGGCGTCGCCAATTTGCTGAATCTTATCGAAAAAGAGATGAAGGTGGCGATGACGCTTACCGGCGCGAAAACCATCGCCGACATAAGCCCGGAGCTGCTGGTCCGTGAAGGCCTGAAGGATATTCTTTCGCCTGCAGAGATGGCCGTTGGGTTTTAATGAGAAGTTGTCTCCAGAAGCATCTGGAGACAATGTAAGGCGGGTTAGTTGAGTTTGTAGTCCAGCGTGATTTCAGCCTTCATCAGCTGTGAAACCGGGCAGCCCGCTTTCGCCTTCTGAATGATTTTGTCAAACTCCGAGCCTTCAATATTCGGCACTTTTACGTTGCTGGTAAGCGCAATTTTGGTAATGGCAAAGCCGCCATCTTTTTTGTCCAGCGAGACATCCGCGGTCGTGTCGATGCTTTCAGGCGTGAAACCTTCTTCACCCAGCATCAGCGATAGCGCCATGGAAAAACATGCAGCATGGGCCGCGCCAATCAGCTCTTCCGGATTGGTGCCGGCAGCGCCTTCGAAACGGGTATTAAAACCGTAAGGTTGCTGGTTCAATACGCCGCTCTCGGTGGATACCGTGCCCTTACCGCCTTTGATATCACCTTCCCAGTGAGCCTGCCCTTTCTTATGAATGGTCATCTGTTCGCTCCTTTTTTATTTACACAAACCACAAGTATAGAAGCTGAATACGGGCTTGCCTGGCAACTAAGAGCAATCCTGCAGAAGCCTTACAGCAGGCGGACAGGCTGGGCGCGATTCACCCGGGGCCGTCTACTGCACTAATGCCGTCAGCTTGCCAAATACGTCAGCGCCGTCGACGTCACGCTTGAT
>DALYUA010000561.1:0-1933 GCA_031993245.1 Buttiauxella sp.
GCGGCCTGGTGATGGAAACCTTCGATCGTGCTTTCTTGCGCGTCAATAGCCGCCTGTCGCCTCATCTACTGCACGGGGTTTTTCTCGCTCTGCTGGTGCTGAATCTGGTGGCTGGCTTTCAGATTCTCGGCACTTTGATGTCCGTAGGCTTAATGATGTTGCCTGCCGTATCCGCCCGCTGCTGGGCAAAAACTTTACCAGTCACGATGGTGATTGCCGTGCTTTGCGGCCTGTTTTGCGCATGGCTTGGGCTTGCGTGGTCGTTTTACGCCACTCTTCCTGCCGGACCGGCCATTGTTCTGACCGCCAGCGGCGCATTTTTTATCTCGATTCTTTTCGGTCCACGCAGTGGGTTATCCCGGAGTTTGTACCGGGGAAGGTTATTAATCAGTAAGGGGATTAAATGAAACGTTCTGGAATAGCATTAACTCTGTTTATGGCAATTTTCAGCCAGGCGGCACTGGCGAAGAATTTGAATGTAGTAACCAGCTTTACCGTGCTGGCGGATATGGCGAAGCAGGTGGGAGGGGAGCACGTAACCGTCACAAGCCTGGTTGGCCCGGATGGTGACCCGCACAGCTTTGAACCTTCGCCGAAAGAGAGCGTGGCGCTGAGTCATGCCGATGTGGTGATAGTCAGCGGGCTGGGCATGGAAGGGTGGATGGACCGGCTGGTGAGCGCCTCTGGCTACAAAGGCAAAGTCATCGTGGCCTCGCAGGGCGTAGATACTCGCAGCATGAACGAAGATGGCAAAACGATAACCGATCCTCATGCATGGAATAGCGCTGAAAACGGGGCAATCTATGCTGAGAACATTATGAAGGCGCTAATCGCCGCCGACCCGGAAGATGCGCCAGCGATTCGTGAGACAGGAACAGAATATGTCACACGCTTAAAGCTGCTTGATAGCTGGGCTAAAACCCGTTTTGCAGCCATTCCTGACGCTCGCCGCCATGTGCTGACCAGCCACGACGCCTTCGGGTATTTTGGTAAGGCTTATGGCGTAACTTTCCTTGCGCCAGTGGGGTTTTCTACTGAGGCAGAAGCCAGTGCCGCTGATGTCGCTGCTTTAATTAAACAGCTTAAAGAGCAGCATATAAAAACCTATTTTATCGAGAACCAGACCGATCCTCGCCTCGTACAACAGATTGCTAAAGCCAGCGGCGCACAGCCGGGAGGGGAGCTTTATCCCGAAGCCTTGTCGCCTGCCGGCGGCCCAGCCAGCACCTATGAAATGGCGTTTAAGCATAATGTGGAAACTATCGTCGGCAGCATGAAATAATCCCTTCGGCCAGCGTTAGCTGGCCTTTTACATTTCTGGAACCCGCCTCGAGGTTCGCGATGTAACCCCCTGAAAGCGTGGTAAAGTGCTATCGTAATGTTTTGTGATGCGTCTACAATCGGAGCAAGCAATGACAGACAACGCGTTGCGTCAATTAAGTCTTCAGGTAGGTGAAGCGCTTGGACGCCTGGGGGCCACTGTTACTACGGCAGAATCCTGTACGGGCGGGTGGATAGCCAAAGTCATTACTGATGTTTCGGGCAGTTCCGCCTGGTTTGAACGCGGCTTTGTTACCTACAGTAACGATGCCAAACACCAGATGATCGGCGTGGGGAGCAGCACGTTGGAAACCCATGGTGCGGTGAGCGAAGCGGTAGTGCGGGAAATGGCACAAGGTGCGCTCTGTGCTGCGGGTGCCGACTATGCTATTTCGGTTAGCGGCATAGCCGGGCCGAATGGCGGCAGCGAAGAAAAACCTGTCGGCACCGTGTGGTTTGGCTTTGCTTCAAAGCAGAACGGCACCGTTGCACATCATCAGCTTTTTGAAGGCGACCGCGAGGCGATCAGGCGTAAATCCACTGAATATGCGCTACAAATCCTGTGGGATGAATTTCTCAAAAATAAGCTTGATACTGTATGACTATACAGTAT
>DALYUA010000562.1:0-1930 GCA_031993245.1 Buttiauxella sp.
CAGCGGATAGCCAAAGCGCGCGTTTGGCCCCATCGGTTTGCCAACGGGTTCAATGGCACCTTCGATAATCTGTGCTAAATCTGGCAGCGGCACTCGCCCGCCCAACCATGATGTTTCCATTTCTGAGAGCGGTACGGTCCATAGTTTTTTGTTGTAAGGGATAGCAAAGTGGCGAGCAATCCCCGCCCCCCACGTCTGATAGATAAAGGCTTCGAAGCTATCTTTTGGGCACGCCTGCCCTGCAGAAACCGACTGGTTGAAATCAGGCACCGTCCCGTCAGCGCAGCAATCGGAAAGCGGCTTTTGATTTTCAGCAGAGTTAGCCGTGCCGCCAGCCTGCCCATACCTGGCCTCTATCGCACCAAGCAGGCACTCCTTGATGGTTTCCGCAGGCAAACCATAGAGCGCCCCCTGGAAGGGATAACGGGTGTACACGCCTTTGGTATAAATCCATGCTTCGCGCTCCTGCCAGTGAATATTGTCGCCCAGCAGCATTTCATACAGATCCAGCACGTAGGAATCGTTGGAGAACATAATGTGTCCGGCGTAATCGAAGGTAAATCCTTTATCTTCAATGGAGCGGCACCATCCTCCCACGCTGTCGTTACGTTCGAGCAACACGGCTTCAGAACCGTAATGATACGCGGCGCTCAGCCCGGTAGGCCCGGCACCCAGAATCAGGCAGCGCGCGGCGGTGACCTTACCTACGTGTGCCAGAGGCAGGCGCGTAACCTGATTTTGCGCCGCCTCTTCGTTTATCTCCTGCGCCTGTACCTGAACCGCCTGATCCTGCGTGAATGCTTTTTCCATCAGCTCGTACATCGCCCTGGCGGTGTTATCCCACGAGGTTGCAGATACGATAGCTTTCATCTGTTGACGCTGCGCGGCTCGGGTTTCCGGCGTCATCGCCAGCGCCTGTTCACAGGCACGAATAAAGCTCGGCGTATCCCGGGCTATAGACACAATGTGACCGTAAGGCTGCACCACATCGGTAATTGCCGTACTGACAACCGGCAGCTCCGCAGCCATATATTCGAGCACTTTGGTGGGGCTGATATAGTGCGTTGAAGCATTAAGCGCAAAAGGCATCAGGCAGACATCCCAGCCGGCCATAAAGTGCGGTAAAGCCTGATAAGGCTGCATGCCGAGGTAATGAATATTCTCTCTTTGGGGAAGCTGAGCCGGGTCGATTTTCACCACCGGCCCAACCATAATCAGCTGCCATTCCGGATGCGCATCTGCCAGCGCGGCAAGCAAAGGCAGGTCCATTCGCTCATCGATAACGCCACAGTAGCCCAGGCGAGGATGAGGCAGGGCGTCCTGTAACGGATGATGATTGCTTCTGTCGAGCGCCTGTTCAAAATGCACGGCATCTACGCTGCTCGAAAAACAGTGGACGTTGGGGTGTCGCCCTGCTTTTGCGGCATAAAGGCTCGGCCCTCCGGTGAAGACGATATCAGCCCGCGCCAGCAGCGCGGACTCACGTTGCACCAGTTGTCTGGGCGCCTTTTCAAAGGCGGAGAGCTCGTCCATACAATCATATACCACAAGCGCTGGCGTAAACCCGGTCAGCAAGGGCAGCGCCATCGGCGTATAGAACCAGACAATCGGCGTTTCATCGTCTTCAATGAACTCCGCCAGCAGCGGCTGCATATAAGCGATTTGGCTGTCGTGAAAGCCCGCCACCTGTAAAGGCGTGTGCGGCTGCACCACGGTCACATTCGGTGCGGGATGCGAAAGCGTCAGGCCGGGTGCATCCGGGGAAAACAGCGGCTCTTCAATAAAAAATATTTGATAATGCTGAGCCAGGCGGGTCATTAAATGCTGGGGACGCTGGAAAACAAAGTCCCAACGTAAGTGACTAAAAATATAAATATTTTTCATAGAAAGCCTTTGTCTTCTGACGTCTGTTACAACGTCCAGTCGCCTT
>DALYUA010000563.1:0-1926 GCA_031993245.1 Buttiauxella sp.
GGTCAGCGGAGCCGCCGAGGAATTCCGGCAGCAGATGCCCGAAAGCTTCAATCGCGTTCTGGGACGCTTTACGGCTGGCGATTTTCGCCGGGTTAGCCTGCAGACTGGCGATAAATTCCTGCGCTCTGGCTGCAAACTCAGCCGGCATGTCGCCTTTCATACGGCGGGTAAATTCAGCGGCTTCCTGCGGGAAGGCTTTGGCGTAGGCGGCGAATTTCTCGTTCCAGGCGGATTCTTTTGCCAGGCCAACTTCTTTCGCATCCCACTGCGCGTAGATCTCAGACGGGATTTCGAACGGCGCGTGGTTCCAGCCCAGCTGTTCACGGGTCAGGGCGATTTCTGCATCGCCCAGCGGCGCGCCGTGGGAATCGTGGGTACCGGCTTTGTTTGGCGAACCGAAACCGATGATGGTTTTGCACATCAGCAGAGAAGGTTTGTCGCTAACTGCTTTGGCTTCTTCAACAGCGCGTTTGATGGCGTCTGCATCGTGACCGTCAACGCCGCGCACCACGTGCCAGCCGTAGGCTTCAAAGCGTTTTGCGGTGTCGTCGGTGAACCAGCCTTCAACGTGGCCGTCGATGGAGATGCCGTTGTCATCGTAGAACGCAACCAGTTTACCCAGACCCAGCGTACCCGCCAGCGAGCAGACTTCGTGAGAGATGCCTTCCATCATGCAGCCGTCACCCATAAATACATAGGTGAAGTGGTCGACAATGTCGTGACCCGGACGGTTAAACTGCGCCGCCATAGTGCGTTCAGCAATCGCCATACCTACCGCGTTCGCCACGCCCTGACCCAGCGGGCCGGTGGTGGTTTCCACACCGGCGGTGTAGCCCACTTCCGGGTGACCCGGCGTCTTAGAATGCAGCTGACGGAAGTTTTTCAGCTCTTCGATCGGCAGATCGTAACCGCTGAGGTGCAGCAGGCTGTAGATCAGCATGGAGCCGTGACCGTTAGATAACACGAAACGGTCGCGGTCAGCCCATGCAGGGTTCTGCGGGTTATGGTTCAGGAAATCACGCCACAGGACTTCGGCAATATCAGCCATACCCATAGGGGCACCCGGGTGACCGGATTTGGCTTTTTGAACTGCGTCCATGCTGAGCGCACGAATAGCATTGGCAAGCTCTTTACGAGAGGACATTTTCACTCCAGATCGGATGGTTGAAGGTCACGCCTTGTTTTACGACTTGACTACTAAGCGTTATGGGCTACGCCCGAAAAGTGCCAACAATGTACCGCAAGCCGTGGGTCATGTACATGGAGCATCCTTTTGTCCCGGTAAGAAATCTCCGGGAAATGCTCGCATGTTGCGCAAGCGGCTGCGCTCGGTTAATTTTCTTCTTTATACTGTGCTTTCCTCACCGCCAGAACAGGCGTTGAGTTTGCCCCTGGGCCCAAGAAACTAATAAAGGAAGACTGGCCATGAAGATGCGCCCTATTTTACTAAGCCTGACGCTCGCCACCGCGCTGAGCGGCTGTCAGAACATGGACTCCAACGGTTTATTGACCTCCGGCGCCGAAGCCTTTCAGGCCTACACGCTAAGCGATGCGCAGGTTAAAGAGTTAAGCGATCAATCCTGTGCGGAGCTGGACAGCAAGGCTACGATCGCCCCGGCAAGCAGCGACTACGCGAAACGCCTGACAAAAATCTCCAGCGCGCTGGGCGATAACATCAACGGCATGCCGGTGAACTACAAGGTTTATGTCACTAAAGACGTCAACGCCTTTGCCATGGCGAACGGCTGTATCCGCGTTTACAGCGGCCTGATGGACATGATGAACGATAACGAAGTCGAAGCGGTTATTGGCCACGAAATGGGCCACGTTGCGCTTGGTCATGTGAAAAAAGGGATGCAGGTCGCACTTGGCACTAACGCAGCTCGCGTGGCGGCGGCATCTGCTGGCGGCATGATTGGCAGCCTG
>DALYUA010000564.1:0-1921 GCA_031993245.1 Buttiauxella sp.
GACTTAACGCAGCGTCTGGAGCCGGCCAGCAGCCCGGAATTTAACGCTATCATCAACAGCTTTAACGATGTGATCTCGCACCTGCAAAATATGCTTCGTCAGGTCGGCGATAGCGCACGCGCCATCACCTCAGCTTCGCACCAGATTGCGGCCGGAAACCAGGATCTGTCAGCCCGGACCGAGGAGCAGGCCAGCTCCATTGAACAGACCGCAGCTTCGATGGAAGAGTTAACCAGCACCGTTCGCCAGAACGCGGATAACGCGGCCCATGCCAACGAACTTGCGCGCGAAGCCTCGAACGTTGCCGTGAAGGGGGGAGAAGTGGTTAAACAAGTGGTCAGCACCATGAACGCGATTCAGAACTCTTCCGGCAAGGTGGTGGATATTATTGGCGTTATTGACAGCATCGCTTTCCAGACGAACATTCTGGCGCTTAACGCGGCGGTTGAGGCGGCGAGGGCGGGCGAACAGGGACGTGGTTTTGCGGTGGTGGCGGCTGAGGTGCGTAACCTGGCGCAGCGCTCGGCGCAGTCAGCGCGGGAAATTAAGTCGCTGATTGAAACCTCGGTAAACAACGTTAACCTTGGCACCGATCTGGTTACCCAGGCGGGCGCTACCATGGATGAGCTGACGCAGGGCGTACGTAACGTTACTACGCTGATGGGGGAAATTATGTCTTCCAGTCGTGAACAGAGTACCGGCATCGAACAGGTAAACGTGGCGATTAATCAACTGGACAACACGACCCAGCAGAACGCGACTCTGGTTCAGCAGGTTTCTTCCGCTTCTTTATCTATGTCTGAACAAACGCAGCATCTTGAGCGCGTGGTGGCCAGCTTTAAACTTTAATCTTCTGGTTGGTCATCATTCTGACGGGCGCATTTTGATGCGCCCGATCTGCTTTCCCAAAACCCACTTGCTTTTTTGACGTCCATCTTTTATTTTATTGTTATGTTATAACATATCGAGATGAAGGCAATGAAACGCGATATCCATCCTTACTACCGTACCGTGGTTTTCCACGACACCAGCGCCAATGAGTATTTTAAAGTGGGCTCTACGATTAAGAGCGATCGTGAAATTGAACTCGACGGCCAGACTTACCCCTACATCACCATTGAAATCTCCTCTGCTTCCCATCCGCATTACACCGGTAAGCAAAGAACCTTCGAGAAAGAGGGCAGTCCGGCGCGCTTCCAGCAGCGTTTTGGTCGATTTTTTGGTAAGGAGGCATAGAACATGAAGGTACTGAGTTCATTACGCAGCGCGAAACAGCGTCATCCGGATTGCCAGATTGTGAAGCGCAAGGGAAGAGTCTATGTGATCTGCAAAAGCAACCCACGATTTAAAGCGGTGCAGGGCGGGAAGAAAAAACGTTAAGCCGTAGAGGGATAAATGAAGTGTCATCCGCCACCTTTACGGGGGATGACACCAGCGCTTATCTGCCTTAGGGTTTTGCAGCCTGGCCAGAGAGAGTGTAGACGTCGTAAAACGACAGTTCGCCTTTGCGGTTTATCATTTTATGCAGCAGGGATTTTTGCTCTTCATCCACCCGGGGAGATTGCAGAATATCGTCGATAAGCGTTGGCGGCACGTGGCGCGTGTTGTACCACTCACCGTTATAGCAAACCCGCAAATCCAGCACGTCAATATCGCTGTAGCGGTAACGCGGATTAACGTCAAAAAAGAAGAAGCCGTTAAGCAGGACGAAAAGTACAACCAGCAGCCATACCGAGTCCGCCAGCGTGTCAGACTGCATCATCACGATGAGCGTGGCGAACCAGCCCACCCACATGCCAATAAACAGCCCCGGATGTTTACGAATAAAGCTGATACTAAACCGCGGGCGATTATCTCGCTTCTCGGCAACGTTCAGTTGTTCAATCGTATCGTTAAGCAGGCGCTGGATTTCGGTCATGGG
>DALYUA010000565.1:0-1898 GCA_031993245.1 Buttiauxella sp.
CTGCGCATCGCAGCGGGTCAACCGCTGTCCATCAAGCAGGATGAAGTTGTGGTTAAAGGCCATGCGGTGGAATGCCGTATCAACGCCGAAGACCCGAACACCTTCCTGCCAAGCCCTGGCAAAATCACCCGCTTCCATGCGCCAGGTGGTTTTGGCGTGCGTTGGGAATCGCACATTTACGCCGGTTATACCGTGCCGCCGTACTATGATTCCATGATTGGCAAACTGATCTGTTACGGCGAAACCCGTGAAGTGGCAATCGCTCGTATGAAGAATGCCCTGGCGGAACTGATCATCGACGGCATTAAAACCAACGTTGAGCTGCAGACCCGTATTATGAACGACGAACATTTCCAGCACGGTGGCACTAACATCCACTATCTGGAGAAAAAGCTGGGTCTTCAGGACTAAGTTTTTCAACCACGTCGCTAAAAAGGCCGCTGCTGCGGCCTTTTTCTTTTTTGATCCCCCACCCGCCGCTATGCGTTACAATCGCCGCTTTCCGCGAACTCAAGGGACAACGATGGACAAGCGTTTTGTTCAGGCCCATAAAGAAGCGCGCTGGGCGCTGTGGCTAACCCTGGCCTACCTTGCAGCTTGGTTAGTGGCTGCTTACTTACCTAGTGAAGGGACAGGCCCGACGGGTCTGCCGCACTGGTTTGAGATGGCCTGTCTGCTGGTACCTCTGATCTTTATCCTGCTGTGCTGGATGATGGTGAAGTTTATCTTCCGGGACATCCCGCTGGAGGATGACAATGCAGCTTGAAGTGATCCTGCCCCTTGTTGCTTATCTGCTCGTGGTGTTTGGCTTATCCATTTACGCCATGCGCAAGCGGAGCGCCGGTAATTTCCTGAACGAATATTTTCTCGGCAGCCGCTCAATGGGCGGATTCGTGCTGGCGATGACCCTGACGGCTACCTATATCAGCGCCAGCTCGTTTATCGGCGGGCCCGGAGCCGCCTATAAATATGGTCTGGGCTGGGTCCTGCTGGCGATGATTCAGCTCCCCGCAGTCTGGTTATCCTTAGGCATCTTAGGGAAGAAGTTCGCCATTCTGGCGCGCCGTTATAATGCGGTGACGCTTAATGATATGCTTTATGCGCGCTACCAGAGCCGCCTGCTGGTCTGGCTGGCAAGCCTGAGCCTGCTGGTCGCGTTTATCGGCGCGATGACGGTGCAGTTCATCGGTGGCGCACGACTGCTTGAAACCGCCGCGGGGATTCCTTACGAAACCGGCCTGCTTATCTTCGGCATCAGTATTGCGCTTTATACTGCGTTCGGTGGTTTCCGCGCCAGCGTGTTAAACGACGCCATGCAGGGGCTGGTAATGCTGCTCGGCACCGTCCTGCTGTTGATTGGTGTGATACACGCCGCAGGAGGCCTGGAAAGCGCCGTTGATAAACTTCAGCACATCGACCCGAAACTGGTTTCTCCACAGGGCGCGGACAATATTCTTTCGCCTGCCTTTATGACCTCGTTCTGGGTACTGGTGTGCTTTGGTGTGATCGGTTTGCCCCATACCGCCGTGCGCTGTATCTCCTATAAAGACAGCAAGGCCGTTCATCGCGGCATTATTCTGGGCACTATTGTGGTGGCCATACTGATGTTCGGAATGCATCTGGCGGGCGCGCTGGGACGGGCTGTGTTACCTGATTTACACGTGCCCGATCTGGTTATCCCAACGCTTATGGTAACGGTACTGCCGCCCATTGCCGCGGGGATCTTTCTCGCGGCACCGATGGCCGCCATTATGTCGACTATTAACGCGCAGCTGCTTCAGTCTTCGGCGACGATCGTCAAAGATCTCTACCTCAATATGCGCCCTGAGCAGATCCGCAATGAAAAGCTGCTTAAGCGAATGACCTCCGCGATCACGTTAATATTAGGCGTATTGTTA
>DALYUA010000566.1:0-1882 GCA_031993245.1 Buttiauxella sp.
ATAACCCAGACAATTGCTGCCGTCGGCCATTGCCTGATGCAAATAGCTCAGGTGCTCTTGCAGAAATTCAATTCGGTAATCGTCCTGTACCTGGCCGTTAACCATATACCGCTCTTCGTTCTGAATGCCGATGCCATTTTCCGAAACAAACCAGGGCAAATTGCCGTAGCGCTCTTTTACCACCATCGCGATGTCATAAAGCGCTGGCGGGTAAATCTCGATGCCGCGGGAAGTATTCATCCTGCGCCCCGGCATAATGTATTCTTCAAAGAATCGCTCAGGCACAAAACCATTTGGTTCTTCCAGCAGCGTTTCGCGCGCTTTTACGCGACGCGGGCGGTAATAATTTATTCCCAGTAAATCAATTCGCGTGCGGGCAATTAGCTCGCAATCGCCGGGTAAGGTTTTTGGTAACTGGTCGTGTTCTTTAAGTATGGCGATAAGCTCATCAGGATAGCGCCCCAGTAAAACAGGCTCGTTAATACTGCGGGTATAAAAGAGATCGGCCATTTCAGCGGCCAGAAGATCTTCCGGCATGTCGCTGCGCGGATAGACCGGAATCACATCCATAATGATGCCTATCTGCCCTGCAATATCCATCTCGCGCCACGCGGCAACGGCTTTACAATGCGCCACCACGATGTGATGCAGCACCTGTGCTGCACGACGGAAATCCGTTACGTAAGGATAATGGCGGGGATGCAAATAACCCGCTTCCGCAGGAATTAGTGGTTCGTTAAAGGTGAACCAGTAGCGCACGCGGTCGCCAAAAAGCTCGTAGCAAATACGCGCATAGCGGGCAAAAGCCTCCACCACTTCGCGATTTTCAAAGCCGCCCTTTTCCTGCAGCGCCATCGGCATATCGAAGTGATAAAGATTGATAAAAGGCTCGATGCCCTGAGCGTGTAATTCATCAATTACCGCATTATAAAAATCCACCGCCTGCGGATTGACTTCTCCGTCGCCGTCAGGGATTAATCGCGACCAGGAAAGGGAGGTGCGAAAAGAATTCAGGCCGATATCTTTGGCGCGCTGAATATCTTCCCGATAATTCCGGTAAAACGTTGAGGTTTCGTCCGAAGTTACACCGTCAAAAAAACGCTGATTAAACTGATGTGAGGCATAATCCCAGATATTCTCACCCTTGCCATCGCCTGGCGTACACCCTTCAGACTGCGTTGCGCTGGTTGCTGTACCCCACCAGAACTTATCGGGAAAACGGTAATTCATAGCCCGTCCTTATTGTTTGTTTGGTAATAAAGACAAAGCCTGATCCAGTACCTTATCGCCCTGCATGGAGCCATACAGCATCATATCAATCGCTGCTACCGGCACGCCGTGTGGCGCGGCGGCACTGGATAAATTCTGTAGCTGAAACTTCACCTGCGGGCCAAGCAAAATAACATCGGCCTCGGTCACTATTTGCTCAAAATCAGATACTGGTACCGCCGTGATTTCCACGGCAATATCACGATTGACGGCGGACTGTTTCATTTTTTCCACTAACATGCTGGTCGACATACCCGCAGCGCAGCATAAAAAAATCTTTTTCATCATATCCCCTGACGTTATAAGCGTGATTATCCGCAACACGCGGAAAATATAGTTTGCGGAGTGTGGGGAAAAGCGGCAAGTGAGGGGCAACACAGAATTGATTTTAAACGCTGGTACTTTTGGGAGGGTTACTGATATATAAATTTTTTATCGATAATTAACAGCAGGATAGTGCTGTTACAACGATCAAAATAAAGGCGTTTCCCGCAGGCTTTTGCCTGTTATCGCCATCGCCTGTCCAGCGCTGGATGCTTTAGCTGAATGGATAAAAATAAATGCCAGGCACCCGGTAATCTTAGCATCCCTTTTCATAATTCCTGCCTTGCCG
>DALYUA010000567.1:0-1880 GCA_031993245.1 Buttiauxella sp.
TTGAACGTACTTTTTCCATCATCAAACCAAACGCGGTGGCAAAAAACGTTATTGGTAACATTTATACTCGTTTTGAATCAGCAGGGTTTAAAATCGTTGGCGCAAAAATGCTGCAGCTGACTAAAGAACAGGCGCAGGGTTTTTATGCTGAGCACGAAGGCCGCCCTTTCTTTGACGGCCTGGTTGAATTTATGACCTCCGGTCCAATCGTGGTAAGCGTGCTGGAAGGCGAAAATGCAGTACAGCGTCATCGCGATCTGCTGGGTGCCACCAACCCGGATAACGCGCTGGCAGGCACTCTGCGTGCAGATTACGCTGACAGCTTCACCGAGAACGGCACCCACGGTTCCGACTCTGCAGAATCAGCAGCGCGCGAAATCGCATACTTCTTCGCAGAAGGCGAAGTGTGCCCGCGCACTCGTTAATCAGCGTTAACTGTTAAGCGACCTTTACATTTTATTCAGGTAAGGTCGTTTTCAGTCGTGGCATACCTGCCACAGAATTTGTACAATGATGCGCCCCGGATGAGTTCACTCTCCGGGGCGCATCTTTTTAACCCTCCTGGGGCCGTAACGTGTAACAACGAGGCCGGAAAAAATTATGTCTGAGCAAATTGTCACTTCCGAGACGCCAGTAACTGTCGTTTCTGCTAAATCTGAAAAAATTAATCTGTTGGATCTCAACCGTCAGCAACTGCGCGAGTTCTTTGCTGAGATGGGCGAAAAACCGTTTCGTGCCGATCAGGTCATGAAGTGGATGTATCACTATTGCAGTGATGACTTCGATGAGATGACCGATATCAACAAAGTCCTGCGCAACAAGCTTAAGGAAGTCGCTGAGATTCGCGCTCCGGAAGTTGCCGAAGAACAACGTTCTGCCGATGGCACCATCAAATGGGCAATCAAGATTGCCGATCAGCTTGTGGAAACTGTCTATATCCCGGAAGAGGATCGTGCCACGCTGTGCGTCTCATCCCAGGTTGGCTGTGCGCTGGAGTGTAAGTTCTGCTCAACGGCGCAGCAGGGCTTTAACCGCAACCTGCGAGTGTCAGAAATCATCGGTCAGGTCTGGCGTGCCGCGAAAATTATCGGCGCGCAGAAGAAAACGGGCATACGTCCTATCACCAACGTGGTGATGATGGGCATGGGCGAGCCGCTGCTGAACCTTAATAACGTGGTTCCGGCAATGGAAATCATGCTCGACGATTTTGGTTTCGGGCTGTCCAAACGCCGCGTTACGCTGTCCACTTCTGGTGTCGTTCCGGCGCTGGACAAGCTGGGCGACATGATCGACGTGGCGCTGGCGATTTCGCTGCATGCGCCAACTGACGACATTCGTGACCAGATCATGCCGATCAACAAAAAGTACAATATCGAAACCTTCCTGGCCGCCGTTCGACGCTATCTGGAGAAATCCAACGCGAACCAGGGGCGCGTAACGGTGGAGTATGTGTTGCTGGATCATGTCAACGACGGTACAGAGCATGCTCATCAGCTGGCGGAATGTCTGAAAGATACGCCGTGCAAAATTAACCTGATCCCATGGAACCCGTTCCCGGGTGCGCCATATGGCCGTAGCTCCAATAGCCGTATCGACCGTTTCTCTAAAGTTTTAATGAGTTACGGCTTCACTACCATCGTACGTAAAACGCGTGGCGATGATATCGATGCTGCCTGTGGGCAGCTTGCGGGCGAGGTGATTGACCGTACCAAGCGCACAATGCGTAAACGTATGCAGGGTGAACCTATTGCTGTAAAAGCAGTCTGATAAGCTGTTCTGTGCGGCTAAGCAGGGCGGGCTCCGCTCTGTTTAGCGCAAAAAGGCGCTAAATTATAACTAACTGTAAATCTGGTACCTTATACGTTAGTTATAATTTAGCG
>DALYUA010000568.1:0-1879 GCA_031993245.1 Buttiauxella sp.
ACATAGCTCATATCTTTATAACGACCTTCGATTTTGAAGGAGCGCACGCCAGCATCCACCAGCGCCGCAAGGTTCGCGCTCTGGTCGTTATCTTTCATCGACAGCAGGTGTTTTTCGAAGGCGACAACGCGGCCCTGATCGTCTTTCAGGGTATACGGCAAACGGCAGGCCTGAGAACAATCGCCACGGTTTGCACTGCGTCCCGTCTGGGCGTGGGAGATATTACACTGGCCGGAATAGGCCACGCACAGCGCGCCGTGAATAAAGAATTCTATCGTCGCGTCAACGTTCTGATGAATGGCCCGAATCTGATCCAGATTCAGCTCGCGAGCCAGCACTATCTGCGAAAAACCAACGTCTGAGAGGAACTTCGCCTTTTCCACGCTGCGGATATCGCACTGGGTACTGGCATGCAGCTCAATCGGCGGTAAATCCATTTCCAGCACGCCCATATCCTGGACAATCAGCGCATCAACTCCTGCCTGGTAAAGGTCGTGAATCATCAACCGCGCAGGTTCCAGCTCGTTGTCATGCAGGATAGTGTTCAGCGTGACAAAGATCTTAGCCCCGAAGCGATGGGCAAAGGGCACCAGTTCGGCAAGATCTCGCAGGCTGTTACCGGCATTGTGGCGAGCGCCAAAACCTGGGCCGCCGATATACACGGCATCAGCGCCGTGCAAAATAGCTTCACGGGCGATGTCGGTATCACGGGCGGGGCTGAGTAGTTCAAGATGATTAGCGTGCAGGCGCATAGTTCGTCGTTTTTCTGTTTGTAGGCGAAAGGCGGCTATTGTAGTCAGAAAGGACCGGTAAAAACAGCGTCCGCTTTGTGGGTGAGGATTTTCATAAAAAGCTCTCCTGACGGACGCGGGAAATTAAGGATAATGGATCAACGAATGAAAATGCACGCGCGCAAGGCCGCTGTTGCGATAGCTGTGCGCTTCATCTCCTGCGAAGCGTAAACCTTCACCTGCCCGTAGCGTCTGCCACTTCCCCTGAATCTGCATATCCAGCACGCCGCTAATCACCGTCACATGCTCAATGACTCCGATATCATGCGGGGATGACTCGCTCAGCGCGCCCGGCGCAAGCGTGATGGAAAAGAGGTCAAATCGCAGGTGCTCATCGTAGGGAAAAAGCGGCACCACAACCATATCGCTGTTCTGTGGATCGAAGACCGGGCGCTCCGGCCGCTCGCCCGTCTCGATAAATACCGAAAACGGCACGTTCAGTCCGGTGGCTATTTTCCATAAGGTCGCCACCGTCGGGCTGGATTCGTTGCGTTCGATCTGGCCGAGCATCGCTTTTGACACGCCCGTTTTTTCTGCGGCCAGCGACAGGCTCCAGCCTCGCGCCTGGCGCAGTGCTTTCAGTTTCGCGCTTAAATGGGCGGCAATATCCATCTTTCTCTCCTTACTTAGCAGGCGGATTATAGCGCTTTGTACGCTATAACGCACAATGCTATAGTCTGTCGGACGTTATAACGCACAACGAGGTTTTTATGCGCGCCTTTCAGGTTCCTTTACCTACGGTGCTTGCAGGATTTGTTGCGGTGCTTGTGGGCTATGCCAGCTCAGCGGCCATAATCTGGCAGGCGGCGGATGCTGCCGGAGCCGATGCACGGCAAATCGCAGGCTGGCTGACAATGCTCGGCATCGGCATGGGGATCAGCACCCTTGTGCTGACGCTGTGGTACCGCGCCCCTGTTCTTACCGCCTGGTCCACGCCCGGTGCGGCCCTGCTGGCCACCAGTTTGCATGGCAGTACATTAAACGAAGCCGTTGGCGTATTTATCTTTGCCTCAGCGCTCATTTTAGTTTGCGGTGCCAGCGGGCTATTCGCTCGCCTGATGCGTCTTATTCCGCACCCTCTCTCTGCG
>DALYUA010000569.1:0-1860 GCA_031993245.1 Buttiauxella sp.
GTCCGACAAACAATGGCCGCACAGTTGAGCGGTATCAATTCTCCCGCCATATGAGCGCGTTACCGTGCCTGCAAACCAGCAATGTCGATTTCATAAGATAGAGCCTCCAGGCTCCACATCAGGAGAACTCCGATGAGCAAGTTTCTTGACCGGTTTCGTTACTTCAAACAGAAGGGCGAACCTTTTGCCGATGGACATGGCCAGCTGCTCGATACCAATCGCGATTGGGAAGAAGGCTACCGCCAACGTTGGCAGCATGACAAAGTTGTGCGTTCCACCCACGGTGTAAACTGCACCGGTTCCTGTAGCTGGAAGATTTATGTAAAAAGCGGTCTGGTCACTTGGGAAACCCAGCAAACTGACTACCCGCGTACTCGTCCTGACATGCCAAACCATGAGCCACGCGGCTGCCCTCGCGGCGCCAGCTACTCCTGGTATCTCTACAGCGCTAACCGCCTGAAATACCCGTTGATGCGCAAGCGTCTGATTAAGCTTTGGCGCGAAGCGAAAACCCGCCATGCCGATCCGGTTAACGCCTGGGCTTCAATCATCAACGACCCGGAAAAAGCAAAAAGCTATAAACAAGCCCGCGGTCGCGGTGGTTTTGTCCGCTCAAGCTGGCAGGAAGTTAACGAGCTGATTGCGGCGGCAAACGTCTTTACCGCCAAAACATTCGGGCCTGACCGTATCGCCGGTTTCTCGCCGATTCCAGCCATGTCGATGGTTTCTTACGCTTCCGGCGCGCGCTACCTTTCCCTGATTGGCGGCACCTGTCTGAGTTTCTACGACTGGTATTGCGATTTGCCGCCTGCGTCACCAATGACCTGGGGCGAGCAAACCGACGTGCCGGAGTCCGCCGACTGGTACAACTCCAGCTACATCATCGCCTGGGGTTCTAACGTTCCGCAGACCCGTACACCGGACGCGCACTTCTTCACGGAAGTTCGTTATAAAGGCACTAAAACCGTTGCGGTCACGCCGGATTACGCTGAAATCGCCAAACTGTGCGATCAGTGGCTGGCCCCGAAGCAGGGCACCGACGCTGCAATGGCGCTGGCGATGGGCCACGTCATGCTGCGCGAGTTCCATCTGGACAACCCAAGCCAGTACTTTACCGACTATGTGCGTCGCTATACCGACATGCCTATGCTGGTGATGCTCGAAGAGCGCGACGGCTTCTATGCCGCAGGCCGTATGCTGCGGGCATCCGATCTGGTGGATGGTCTGGGCCAGGAAAACAACCCGCAGTGGAAAACCGTTGCTGTCGATAACCATAGCGGCGATCTGCTGGCACCGACAGGCTCCATCGGCTACCGCTGGGGCGAGAAGGGCAAGTGGAACCTGGAGCAGCGCGACGGCACGAGCGGTGAAGAAACCGAGCTGCGTCTGAGCCTGCTCGGCAGCCATGATGAAGTGGCTGACGTTGGCTTCCCGTACTTCGGTGGCGAAAGCAGCGAACATTTCAGCAACGTTAAGCTTGATAACGTGCTGATGCACAAGCTGCCGGTAAAACGCATTCAGCTGGCCGACGGTACAAGCGCTTTAGTGACCACCGTTTACGATCTGACCCTGGCGAACTATGGTCTGGAACGTGGTCTGAACGATGAAAACTGTGCTACCAGCTACGACGATGTAAAAGCTTATACTCCGGCCTGGGCCGAGCAGATCACCGGCGTTTCCCGTCAGAACATCGTCCGTATCGCCCGCGAATTCGCAGACAACGCGGATAAAACGCACGGCCGTTCGATGATCATTGTCGGTGCCGGAATGAACCACTGGTTCCACATGGACATGAACTACCGTGGCCTGATCAATATGCTGGTCTTCTGCGGCTGCGTTGGTCAAAGCGGCGGCGGCTGG
>DALYUA010000570.1:0-1859 GCA_031993245.1 Buttiauxella sp.
CGGTTGCTTTTCTGCGCTGGAAGGACTGAGCGGCGGCAGCCTGCATTTCAAAGTGGGTGAGCGGGAGTACGTTGCCCGTCATCAGCTGGCATCAATGATGCCCGGCGTCTCGTTAAAACGTCAGTATCGGGCCCTGAAGCGCCTGCCGGCAGGTATTGGTCCGGCACCGGTTTGCCTTGCCGATGGCTGGCTTATCGTTGAGTGGCTCGCAGGTGAGGTGAAAGCAGCGCCTGTGTCGCAGTACAGGCTCAGCTCGGTGCTGTATCATTTGCATCGTCAGCGTTGTTTTGGCTGGCGTATCAGCCTGTTACCTTTGCTTGAATACTACTGGCAGCATGCCTCGCCAGCGCGACGCAGCCTGTACTGGCTGCGCCGACTAAAGCAGCTGAAACTGCGGGGTGAACCAAAACCCCTGCGGCTTGCGCCTGTGCATATGGATGTCCATGCTGGTAATCTTGTGCATCAGCAAAATGAAATCAGACTCATCGATTGGGAATATGCAGGAGATGGAGATATCGCGCTGGAGCTGGCAGCGGCCATTGCCGCAAATAATATTAACGGCGACGAGCTGCTGCACGCCTATGCAAGTTTAAGCAACATCGACCCGGAAACGCTGCATCGTCAGGTCGCCCGCTGGCGGCCCTGGGTTATGATGCTGATGGCTTCGTGGTACGAATGCCGCTGGCGGCAAACGCAGGACAGAACATTTTTAACGCTGGCAGACGAGGCCTGGAGCCTGCTGCGGGCGACGAACCAATAAAGAGAGGTAGATGTGGGCCCGGTAATGTTGGATGTGGCAGGCTTTGAGCTGGATGCCGAAGAGCGCGAAATTCTACAGCACCCGCTGGTGGGCGGTCTGATACTGTTTACCCGCAACTATCATGACCCCGAGCAGTTACGCGAACTGGTTCGCCAGATCCGTGAAGCATCCCGCCACCGCCTCGTGGTTGCCGTGGATCAGGAAGGCGGACGCGTGCAACGCTTCCGTGAAGGCTTCACCCGTCTTCCTGCCGCGCAGACTTTTGCTGCTATCCATGGGCTGGAGAAGGGCGGCGAACTGGCGCAGGATGCAGGCTGGCTGATGGCCAGTGAAATGATTGCCATGGATATCGATATCAGCTTTGCGCCGGTGCTGGATATCGGCCATATCAGTGCGGCGATTGGCGAGCGTTCATATCATGAAGATCCCAATAAAGCGCTGGCAATGGCGACACGTTTTATCGACGGCATGCATGCCGCAGGCATGAAAACCACCGGTAAACACTTCCCAGGGCACGGCGCGGTTACAGCAGACTCTCATAAAGAAACACCGCATGACGATCGCGACGAAACCGTTATTCGTCAGCATGATATGCAAATTTTCCGCACGCTGATTTCCGATAATAAACTTGATGCCATCATGCCGGCACACGTTATCTACACCAACGTTGATCCTCGTCCGGCTAGCGGTTCCGCGCACTGGTTAAAGACTGTACTGCGTGGTGAGCTGGGGTTTGAAGGCGTGATTTTCTCTGACGATTTATCTATGGAAGGCGCGGCTATTATGGGTAGTTATGCCGAGCGGGGTCAGGCATCGCTGGACGCGGGTTGCGATATGATCCTGGTCTGTAATAATCGTAAGGGTGCCGTGAGCGTGTTAGATAACCTGTCACCGGTCAAAGCAGAGCGTGTTGCAGGTTTGTATCATAAAGGTTCATTTACCCGTCAGGAATTGATGGCTTCTGCACGCTGGAAGCAGGTTAACCAGCAGCTGGAAGCGCTGCATGAACGGTGGCAGGCCCACAAGGCAGGTCTTTAACCCTCAGGCCTGAAGGCCTGTTTTCGCGGTGAGGATGCAATGATTATCTATTTACACGGTT
>DALYUA010000571.1:0-1858 GCA_031993245.1 Buttiauxella sp.
CCTTCTTTGTGGTTATCAGCCGAAAATCAATGAATTGATTTTCCTTGTTTTTAAATGATGCCACCCTTTAGTTTTGTAACGCCGGGAGGTTGGTCATCAGTCGCAGTTTTTCCCCTTCGAAAGCGTGTCCATCCTCCCAATTTTTTAGTCGCCCGGTTGGCTGAATGTAACTTTTTGGTTAAAACTGTGATCAGGTCAGACCACTTTTGGTCCGTTTACCATTTTTAACAGGGGAGCGTTATGAGTCAGGCACTTCCGCTGGTAACCCGTCAGGGTGACCGCATTGCCATCGTCAGTGGTTTACGCACGCCGTTTGCCCGTCAGGCGACCGCCTTCCACGGCATTCCCGCCATCGACCTTGGCAATATGGTGGTCAGCGAACTGCTGGCGCGCAGTGAAATCCCCCCGGAGATCATTGAACAACTCGTTTTCGGTCAGGTTGTGCAGATGCCTGAAGCGCCAAATATCGCCCGCGAAATTGTCCTCGGCACCGGGATGAGCGTACATACGGATGCCTACAGCGTCAGCCGGGCCTGTGCTACCAGTTTCCAGGCCGTAGCGAACGTTGCTGAAAGTCTGCTTGCCGGTACTATCCGTGCCGGAATTGCAGGCGGAGCGGACTCGTCTTCCGTCCTGCCGATTGGCGTGAGTAAAAAGTTGGGCCGCACATTGGTGGATGTGAATAAAGCCCGTTCTTTTGGGCAGCGTCTGAAACTTTTTTCCCGCCTGCGTCCACGCGATCTCCTGCCCGTTCCTCCGGCAGTTGCTGAATACTCCACGGGCCTGAGAATGGGCGATACCGCCGAGCAAATGGCGAAAACGCATGGCATTACTCGCGAACAGCAGGACGCTCTCGCGCACCGTTCTCACGAGCTTGCAACACTCGCCTGGCAGGAAGGGAAGCTGGCCGATGAGGTAATGACGGCTTTTATTCCGCCATATCGTCAGCCCTTTAGCGAAGATAACGTTGTTCGTAAAAATTCATCCCTTGCAGATTACGCAAAACTTCGACCAGCCTTTGACCGGAAACACGGCACGGTGACCGCGGCTAACAGCACGCCATTAACCGATGGCGCGGCCGCAGTGATCCTGATGACTGAATCCCGTGCAAAAGAGCTTGGCCTCAAACCACTGGGTTTTTTGCGCAGCTATGCTTTTACCGCGGTGGATGTATGGAAAGATATGTTGTCAGGCCCGGCGTGGGCTACGCCGCTGGCGCTGGAAAGGGCAGGCATCACTCTTAACGATCTAACCCTGTTTGATATGCATGAAGCGTTTGCCGCCCAGACGCTCGCTAATTTGAAAATGCTTTCCAGCGAGCGTTTTGCACGCGATGTGCTGGGGCGTGCTCATGCGACCGGCGAAGTGGACGAGGCAAAATTTAACGTGCTCGGCGGTTCGATAGCGTATGGACATCCTTTTGCCGCAACGGGGGCGCGTATGATTACGCAGACGCTGCATGAACTTCGCCGTCGCGGCGGCGGATTGGGCCTGGTGACCGCCTGCGCGGCAGGTGGTCTGGGTGCGGCAATGGTACTGGAGGTCGAATAATGAAACAGACAAGCGCCTTTTCACTGCATATTCGACCCGATAACGTCGCGGTGGTGACGATTGATCTGCCCGGCGAAAAGATGAATACCCTTAAAGCGTCGTTTGGCCCTGAGGTTCACGCCATCATCAAACAGGTGAGGGACAACAATAGCCTGCAAGGCCTGGTGTTTATTTCCGGTAAGTCCGACAACTTTATTGCGGGCGCGGATATCAACATGATTGCAGACTGCCAGAGCGCACAGGAAGCGCAGGCTTTGGCTCGTCAGGGGCAGCAGATTATGGCTGAGATTGCCGCGCTGCCGATCCC
>DALYUA010000572.1:0-1850 GCA_031993245.1 Buttiauxella sp.
CCTCGCCGCGTCGTTTTTCTGGTCGCGTAACCTGACGCCGAATGTCGATTTTGAAACGCTGGTGATGTTCCGCAGCGCACAGTCAATCGGGCTGGGCTTCTTATTCGTGCCGCTGACTACCATTGCGTTTATAACCATTCCCCGAACGCTTAACGCTGATGCGGCGGCGCTGTTTACCATGTTCCGTAACGTGGCGGGTTCGATAGGTATCTCGCTCTCTACGGCGGCGATTACCGAACGTACGCAGGCCCATAGCGCCCATCTCAGCACCCATATGAACCCGTTTGATGAACAGTTTCAGCAGGCCATTAAAAGCAGCGCGCAGGCGATCCGTGACTTTACGACGCAGGTTGGCGACCCGACCGGCATCGCAACCGGACAGCTCTATAAAACGATGATTGAACAGTCGCGTATTCTCGCCTACATCGACGTGTTTACTATTCTGGGATTCGTAGCCTTGCTGTTGATCCCACTATGTTTATTGCTTTCGCCGGTGAAGAGCGAAGGTGCGGCAGGAGCGCATTAATATGAACAGGAGAATGTGGTTGTCCACGCTGGCGCTGCTGGTGGCTGGCTGCGCGGTAGGACCGGATTATCAGCCCGCCAGGCCGCAAACGCCCGCAAGTTTTAACGACACGGCTAAGCAGAACGAGCCGGGCGTGGCTTCCCGTGCGCAAACCACCGCAGTCGATCCGCGCTGGTGGAAAAACTTTAACTCGCCCCAGCTCGACAGCCTGATAGAACGGGCAATTGCCGGCAACCTGACGCTGCAACAAACCGTGTTGCGCATTGCCGGAGCGCGTGAACAAATCACCCAGGCAGGCGGCGCGTTTTACCCAAGCGTAAACGGCAGCGCAAGCGTTACGCGACAGCAGTTGGGGGTGAAAGGGGAGCTGAAATCGCACGGCGTTTATGACCAGCTTAACGAGGTCGATCCTTCGCTGAATGGCGCGCTTGATCCGCTAACCAAACCGATAACGCTCTATCAGGGAAGTTTCGACGCCAGTTGGGAGCTGGATATGTGGGGCAAAGTCCGTCGCCAGGTTGAGGCGGCAAAAGCCCAGCAGGATGCGGCAATTGAGCAACGCAACGACGCGCTGGTGTCGCTGGAGGCGGAAGTCGCCCGCGCCTGGCTACAGCTACGCGGGGCGCAAAGCGTGATGCAAACCTTGCAAACGCAAATCGATACGGCGCAGCAGACGCTTGAGCTAACGGAAAGCCGCCAGAAAAGCGGGTTATCCCCACAGATGGATGTGGAAAATGCGCGTGCTCAGCTTGGCAATCTTCAGGCGCAGCTCCCGCAGTATCAGGCGCAGGAACGTCAGGCGATGAACGGGCTGGCAGTGCTGCTGGGCAAACCGCCAGGTGCGCTCGATCGAGAGCTGGCAAATAAACAGGCGTTGCCAAAGCTGCCGGATATCGTTTCCGTGGGCATCCCCGCAAACCTGGCGCGCCGTCGTCCGGACGTGCGTGAAGCGGAAGCTAATCTCCATGCGGCAACCGCGCAAATCGGCGTCTCCGTGGCGCAGCTTTTCCCGTCGCTCTCGCTTACCGGGCAGTTAGGCTTACGTAATGACGAGTCAGGCTATTTACTCGACTGGGCCAGCCACTTTTACAGTATCGGCCCGCAGGTTTCGCTCCCCATCTTCCAGGGCGGACGGCTGGTTTCCAGTGTGAAAGTGGCGCGCGCGCAGCAGGGCAGCGCGGTGCTGCAATATCGTCAAACCGTTTTGACCGCGTTGCAGGATGTGGAAAACGCGCTGGTGAGCTATCGCACCGACCAGGCGCGGGTCACGGCGCTGGATGAAACCACCGGGTCGCTACAGCGCGCCTTCGATCTGGCCAGCGAC
>DALYUA010000573.1:0-1848 GCA_031993245.1 Buttiauxella sp.
CAGAACGACTTCGATTTACTGTTCAGCGAGTTACTACAGGAAAGCCGTACGACGGGGCTCGCCGTGTCGATTAATGAGGATGAGTCTCAGGGGCTGTTTTCTCTGCATCATCTTACTGCTGGCGCCCGGCCAGCGGATATCGTTCATGCGACGCTTAACCACATCGCCGACCGAACATACCAGCTGCTTAATCATATGTGTGAGATCGGCGGGATTCGTCCTCAGGACGCGGTGCTGATGGGATCTTTGTTTCAGCGCCGGGAGATGCTCGAACACCGTAAACGCCGATGGCAGATGCCGCTTTTCGTCAGCAATCTTGCCGAACCGGTTGCCACGGGTGCCGCTACCCTCGCTCGCGAAAGCTGGCTTATCGCAACCCATCAGGAGGATCGCCTGTGAACGTTCTTATCGCTTCACTGAATACCGCCATAGAACGCCTGTTGCTTGTGGAGAGCCAGCAGCCCGGCCAGGTGCATCGCCTGCTGGACGACAAAACGCTGGCCGGAGGCAAAGGCGTGAACGTGGCGCGAGTGTTGCTTGAGCTTCAGCCTCAGCTGGACAACGCGCCTGCGCCGCTGCTGCTGGGTTTTTTGGGCGGTGCGAGCGGTCGCCTGTGCCGGGAACTGCTGGCGCAGGAAGAGCTGGCCGGGCAATGGTGTGAGATAGCCGGCAGCACACGCATTTGTGAAGTAGTAACCGAGCTGGACTCACCGCATCAGGCCAGCGTTTATAACGCCGCCGGACCGGAGATTCAGGCGGATGAACTCGCCAGGCTGCATGAACTGCTTGCTGAGGAGATAAGGCAGGCCAGCGCGGTGATTTGCACCGGCTCGTTGGCAAAGAACCTGGCTGCGAATGAATACGGCCGCTGGATTGCGCTTGCAAAAAAACATGGTGTCCTGTCACTTCTTGATACGCACGGAACCGCCCTGTTGCAGTCCGCCGCAGCCTGGCCGGATATCATCAAAATTAACCGCGATGAGCTGCGGCAGGCCAACGAAATTGCGGGGCATAACCTTCCTGAACACTGGCTGGCGCGGGGCGTGCGGTGCGTCATTATCACCAACGGTCAGGAGCCTACGCTTGCGCTGACGCCGGATGGAAATTACGAAATCATCCCGCCGGTGGTCGATACCGTAAGCCCTGTAGGTTCCGGAGATGCCTACTGCGCGGGGTTGATCGCAAGCCTCCTCGCGCGGCCCAGCCTGGCCTGGAAAGATCATCTGACATTTGCGGCTGCATGCGGCGCCTCCAACGCCACTAGTCCGAAGGCGGGCCTTTCCACAGACATTTCTCTCACTGGATTACAACGGCGTTGCACGGTTCGCATCCTGTAACCCCTTCGTCCATTCACCTTTTAGCGGAGAGTATTATGGTCAGTCATGCACACGTCGCAGCAAAAAACGCCTGGATGCGTAACGTTCTGTTGATCTCGTTCGTTACCGCCGTGGGTGGATTTCTCTTTGGGTTTGATAACGGCAGTATTTCCGGTTCGGTTGGCTTTCTGCAAAGTAAGTTTGCTCTCGATGCGGATGGTATCGGCTGGGTTACCTCATCGATTATTCTCGGTTGTATCCTCGGCGTTGCTCTGGCAGGTCCGCTTTCGGACGCTATCGGTCGAAAGAAAGTCTTGCTGCTGACGGCCCTGATTTTTGTCTTTGGGGTTCTGGGCCAGGCGATGGCGACTTCTGCTGAAATGCTGGTGTGGTATCGCATTCTTGTCGGGATCGGCATCGGCGTGGAAACCACCATTGCGCCGCTGTATATAGCGGAAGTCTCTCCGGCGCATATCCGGGGACGGCTGGTCTCCCTTAACCAGCTCTTCAACTGCATTGGCAACCTGGCGAT
>DALYUA010000574.1:0-1842 GCA_031993245.1 Buttiauxella sp.
GCAGCAACTGCTGTGCAATGAGTATCGCCTGCGCTTTTAAGTAGTCCATTACTTCTCTTGTCCAACACCGGGGGACCGATTATGGCTTTGATATCACTTGCAGACGGACTGGCCCACGCACGTGCGAACGGCTACGCCCTGGGCGCTTTTAACGTGCTCGACAGCCATTTTCTGCGCGCGCTTTTTGCCGCAGCAAAGCAGGAAAAATCACCGTTTATCATTAACATCGCCGAAGTACATTTTAAATATGTCTCGCTGGATTCATTAGTTGAGGCCGTAAAATTCGAAGCGGCCCGGCACGCTATTCCGGTGGTGCTTAATCTCGATCACGGTCTGCATTTTGAAGCGATTGTCCGCGCCTTACGTCTCGGTTTTAGCTCGGTCATGTTTGATGGCTCTACGCTTGAATATGAAGAGAATATTCGCCAGACCCGCGAGGTGGTGAAGATGTGTCACGCGGTGGGCGTTTCCGTAGAAGCGGAGCTGGGCGCCGTCGGCGGCGATGAAGGCGGCGCGCTGTATGGCGAAGCCGATAGCGATAAATTCACCGATCCCGCCGTCGCGCGTGATTTCGTCGACAGAACGGGCATCGATACGCTGGCCGTCGCTATCGGCAACGCGCACGGTAAATACAAAGGTGAACCAAAGCTCGATTTTGATCGTCTGGCCGCTATCCGCCAGCAAACTGGTTTACCGCTGGTGCTGCATGGCGGCTCCGGCATCAGCGACGAAGATTTCCGTAAAGCGATAACGCTCGGTATTCACAAGATAAATTTCTATACCGGCATGTCGCAGGCGGCGCTTAATGCTGTCGAGCAGCGAATGAATCAGCGTCACGCGATGTATGACGAATTTGCCGAACTTTTGCTCGGCATTGAAGAAGCTATTACGGACGTTGTCGCCGGGCAGATGCGGATTTTTGGTAGTTCGGGTAAAGCTTAAGGAGTTGCTATGAGGCAGCGCAGCGGGATTATTGCCGCCGGGAATATGCTGGTCGACCATGTGCACCAAATCGTGCAGTGGCCGCAGCGTGGGTGGCTGGCAGAAATCGTGCACAGCGAACGTTCAACCGGCGGCGCACCGCTGAATGTGCTGCTGACGCTGGCGAAAATGCATGTCGGCCTGCCGTTACAGGCGGTAGGCCTGGTCGGTGACGATCATGACGGCGATTACATTATGGCGATGCTCGACCAGTACCATGTGAATCGCCAGCACGTTCATCGCACTACCTTTGCGCCCACGTCGATGTCGCAGGTGATGACCGATCCCAGCGGCCAGCGCACTTTCTTCCACTCGCCGGGCGCTAATCGCCTGCTCGATTTACCCGCCTTTGATCGCCTTGAAACGTCATTTAAAATTTTCCATCTCGGCTATTTGCTGCTGCTCGACAGCCTGGATATGGAAGATGCGGAATACGGCACGCGCAGCGCAAGGCTGCTGGCGCAGATGTCGCAACAGGGGTACGAAACCTCGCTCGATTTAGTTTCAAGGCAGGGTGACCCGCGCTATCGCCCAATGGTGCTTCCTGCCCTGCGCTGGCTGGATCATCTGGTGATTAACGAGCTGGAAGCCGGTGAGTTTAGCGGGCTGGAGATTCGTCTGTCGGATGGGACGCCACACATAGAGAATATCGCTCAAACCGCAAAGCTGCTGCTTGAGGCTGGCGTGCGGCAACGCGTGGTCATCCATTGCCCGGAAGGCGCCTGGGGTGTTGAAACGGATGGCAAAGGCGTATGGGTTCCCTCATTTCGCTTATCGCCTGAAGAAATCATCGGTAGCGTGGGGGCAGGCGACGCGTTTTGCGCCGGGATTTTATATGGCTGTCATGAAAAATGGTCGCTG
>DALYUA010000575.1:0-1841 GCA_031993245.1 Buttiauxella sp.
ATCGACATCCTGAAGGTGCAGGAAATCCGCGGTTACGACCAGGTCACCCGTATCGCCAACACCCCAGCATTCATTAAAGGCGTAACCAACCTGCGCGGCGTGATTGTGCCGATCCTCGATCTGCGCGTGAAGTTCGATCAGAGCGACGTTGAGTACAACGACAACACCGTGGTTATCGTACTGAACCTGGGCCAGCGCGTGGTAGGCATTGTGGTGGACGGCGTGTCTGACGTGCTGTCGCTGACCGCCGAGCAGATCCGCCCGGCGCCCGAGTTTGCCGTCACGCTTTCAACCGAATACCTGACCGGCCTTGGCGCACTCGGCGAACGCATGCTGATTCTGGTGAACATCGAGAAGCTGCTGAACAGCGAAGAGATGGCGCTGGTGGATGTGGCGACCAGTCGCGTAGCCTAAAAGTTAGTTTTAGCGGTGGAGAGCGCTTAACCTCTTCACCGCTTATTCCCTGAAAATCAGGCCTCAATCTTATCTCCTGCTGCCTTCGTTTCCTTCGAAAACCCTTCATTTAAGACTCATCCTAATTTCACGTAAAGTTCCCCAGGCGGATGCCGATAACTTCGATAACAAGTCATTCAAAGGGTGTTATATGTTGAACCGTATTCGCGTTGTCACCATGCTGATGTTGGTGCTGGTGGTGTTTGCCCTGCTGCAACTTATGTCGGGCGGCATGTTTTTTAGCGCCTTAAAAGATAATAACGATAACTCCGGCGTTACCCGTGAGCTGCGCGTTCAACAATCCGAGCTGCATTATGCCTGGGACTTAATGCTGCAAACGCGTATTAACCTCAGCCGTTCTTCAACCCGCTCATTACTGGACGCCAGTAATGGCCAGAGTGCGGCTAAAACCGATTTACTTAACAGCGCCAAAGCGACGCTTGCTGAATCAGGCAAACATTACGCGGCCTTTAAACAGGTGCCGCCAGTTTCTGCGGAAATGGAAGCGGTAGTGAAAGGCGTTGATGACGATTATCAAAATTATCATCGGGCGCTGAGCGAGCTTATCGTCTTCCTGGAAAGCGGAAATCTGGACGCCTATTTCGCCCAGCCTACACAGGGCCTGCAAAACGCGCTTGAGAAAGCCTTCCAGCAGTACCTTGCGCTCAACGAACGTCTCTATGAACAGACTTACCTGACCAGCAGCAATGATTATAACTTTGCCAAATGGCAGATCGGGGGCCTCGCCTTAGCCCTTGCTGCGGTAATCGTGCTGGTCTGGTTCGGGATGCGCAATATTCTCCTGAAACCGTTAACCGTCGTTATCGGCCATATTCGGGAAATTGCTAACGGCAACCTGACAGAAGGCATTGTTGTAAAAGGCCGCAACGAGATAAGCGAGTTGACGGCAAGCGTACAGCATATGCAGCAGGAGCTGATTATTACCGTAGGCAGCGTACGCGAGGGGTCTGACGCTATTTACAGCGGCGCCACGGAAATTGCCGCCGGCAATAACGATCTCTCATCACGCACCGAGCAGCAGGCCGCCTCGCTTGAAGAAACCGCAGCCAGCATGGAGCAGCTTACCGCTACGGTGAAGCAGAATGCTGACAATGCCCGTCAGGCTTCGAAGCTGGCGTTAAGCGCCTCCGAAACGGCTTCACGCGGCGGAAAAGTTGTCGATGGCGTGGTGAAAACCATGCACGAAATCGCCGGCTCCTCGAAAAAGATCGCCGATATCACAAGCGTGATCGACGGCATTGCTTTCCAGACTAACATCCTTGCCCTTAACGCAGCGGTAGAAGCCGCGCGTGCCGGAGAACAGGGACGTGGTTTTGCGGTAGTGGCAGGCGAGGTACGTAATCTGGCAAGCCGTAGCGCGCAGGCCG
>DALYUA010000576.1:0-1824 GCA_031993245.1 Buttiauxella sp.
TCTGAAGTCTTTCTGTAGCGATGTTAAAGAGGAAGGTGAAGCGGCACGTAAAAAGGCTGAATCTCTTCTGAAAGAGACCCGGGCCCGCATCCAGGGGCGTGGTCGTGTGAAACAAGCTGCCTGTGACATGGTAAGCTGTGCGGATACTTATGTTCGCGACAAGCCATGGCACAGCGTCGGGATCGGTGCTGCCGTGGGGCTTTTCCTCGGTGCCCTGCTTACTTCACGCCGCTAGTTTTCATCTGTACACATCAGACAGATACAGTTGATACTAAATACGCGTTTGACCCCGGTAGCCCTGCTTCCGGGGTTTTTACGTTATGGCCTGTCGTAACCGTTTTGCATAGCGCTGCGCCATCTGCAGCGAGGCTACGTTCGTAAAACTCATAAGAATTCCCCCCTCGCCTTTTGATGTCATTCGCCAGTCACTTAACGCCTGAACGGCAAGACCAGACGCGCGAGCGCGGGCGACCAGAGCACGATCGTCACCCTTCACGCGCATCACCAGTTGAATGCCTCCTTCCTGCGGCACCACGTCAAACCCTTCGCCCTGGAGCGCCGTTTCCAGCCATACGCGGCGTTCGCTGTAATACTGGCGCATCTTTTTCAGATGGCGCCAGAAATGGCCTTCCTGCAGGAAATCAGCAATGGTCTGCTGGATAAGCATTGGTACCGTACACGGCAGGGATCTCGCCTGCTGGTTGAAGGCGTCAATCTGCTGCTGCGGCACCACCAGCCAGGCGACGCGTAGCGCGGGAAACATCGATTTGCTGAACGTACCGGCGTAGATCACGCGCTCCGGCCCGTCCAGGCTTTTGATCGGCGGCAGCGGTTTGCCGTGGTAGCGGAACTCGCTGTCATAGTCGTCTTCAATCACCCAACTTTGCTGCGAGGCGGCCCACTCCAGCAGCTGATGACGCCGGGCAAGGGAGAGCGCCATGCCAAGCGGGCTTTGATGGGCGGGAGTAAGCAAGGCAAAACGCGCCTGCGGATAGTGCGCCAGGGCGTAACCAATCTGCATCCCTTCATCGTCTACCGGCACCGGGTGAAGCGCCATTCCCGCATCGGTAAAGACCGGCCGGATATAGCGATAGCCAGGGTCCTCCAGCCAGATACCGTCGCCGGGTGCCGCCAACGCTCGCACCAGCAGGCGCATCGCAGCCTGAAAACCGGCGGTGATAAATATCTGCTCTGGCAGGCATTCAATACTGCGCGAGAAACGCAGGTAATCGGCAATGGCCTGTTTAAGCGATGATTCACCGTTACTCTGCGGCAGCATTAAATCGTAAGGCGTTTGCAGGCGCAGCCGGCGGCCCATTAAGCGTGCCCAAAGCGCTCGCGGAAAAGCATCAAGCGCTGGCAAGCCCATTTGAAACGGCAGCGGCGCGCCCTGCGGCTGGCTGGAGAAGACATTTTGCTTGCGGACGGTGGCGGTTACCGAAGGACTGACAAAGGTTCCCGCCTGCCCGCGCCGCTCAAGCCAGCCCTGCGATACCAGTTCGCCATAGGCGTTTTCCACCGTTGCCCGCGCCACGCCCAGCTCATGCGCCATCGTCCGGCCTGACGGCAGACGACTACCGGGCAGCAGTTCGCCGTCGCTGATGGCCTGTTTGAGCTGGCGGGCAATCTGTTGATAGCGTGGGATAGCGTGGTGAGCATTCACCGTCAGTGGCGCTGGCCTTGTCATTATGGTCTGCTTTTTTAGTTAATTTATGGCTCTCTTTAGTGGTCCATAATAGTGCTAAATTGCTCCCTCACCAATATGAGGAGTCACAACATGACCGCACTACGCCAGCCCTACTTTGATCTTTCCCCGGCGATATA
>DALYUA010000577.1:0-1791 GCA_031993245.1 Buttiauxella sp.
GTTCCGCGCTTATACCCTCCCAACTGCTGGGTGCAGCGCGACTACGGGTGACGGTCAATGCGCCAAATTTATAAAGTTGCTTCCAGCCTGCCCAAAGATGAAGATAGCGTTCCTCATCTCCCCAGCGGGCTTTACCATAAAGCTGGCCAATCTTGTTGAATCCCTCGGCGTGTCCGTCATTATCACGCAGCAGATCTCTGCCATAGAAATCATCATTGGCATAAAGTTTGGCCACCCCATACCATGAGGCGTCAAGCCCCACCGTGTCCCAGGCCCAGCCGCTCTGCCAGTTAAGGTGCGCTGATTGCGCCCAGGCATTCTGATTGCCCACGCCCTGGTCAGCAAGCTGATCGGAGGTCATCAGCATCCAGACATTTTTCAGGGTGAGATCCAGATGACTGTCCTCCACCAGCCCGCCAGTTGAAAAATTAACTGCTCCAACGGGTAAAGTAATACTGCATCCCGCCACTAAAATAATAAGAGGTGATAATTTTGTATATAAGCCCATAACAAACTCCCTGTTATTTTTATCGCCCGAGAATAAATAAATCACCGATAAAGTCGCTCTCTTATTAGCGGTTCCCTTTACAGCATCCCTCAATACAAAAGGCGATTTTATTGTCAGAAATAAAAACCCTGTGTGTTAGCCTCGAAATAAAAGCAAAAAAAAACCTAAGCCCCGAAACGCCAGATGGCTTCAGAGACTTAGGTTTTGCCTGTCAGACAGTAACAACCCTATATGTAATTTACCTACGCACCTTAACATCGGTGTTATTTGTTATCCAGAAAAGAAATGTACTAACTTCTAAAAACGTGAGCAATTTAACATCTAATGGTAATTCCCTGACCGTATCTGACTAATAATTTCGACGCATTACCAACTAAATAGCGCTGTCAGGTACTTTATTAATGCTACCATTAGTCATAAGGCGTTTATGGCACGGGAAATATCTGAAGATGTTTTATAAGTTCTGATCTCGCTAAACAGATCCGTCGCCTCAACGTATTCTTTGCGCAGATAACCCAGCCACTGTTTGATTCGCGCCACGTGATACATGCCGGTGTCGCCCTGCTTTTCGAGCTGGCTGTATTTTTGCAGCAGCTGCACGACACCCGGCCACGGCATGCGCGGTTCGTTGTATTTGATAACCCGGCTCAGATTCGGCACGTTTAACGCGCCGCGGCCAATCATTACCGAATCGCAACCGGTGGCGACGAGACAATCCTGTGCGCTTTGCCAGTCCCAAATTTCACCGTTAGCGATTACCGGAATGGATAGCCGCTGGCGGATTTCGCCGATTGCGGCCCAGTTGATGCGTTCCGCTTTATAACCGTCTTCTTTGGTTCGGCCATGCACGGCCAGCTCCGTTGCTCCGGCCTGCTGCACCGCATCGGCAATTTCAAACTGGCGCGCTCCGCTGTCCCAGCCCAGACGAATTTTCACCGTAACCGGCAGGTGGTCGGGCACCGCTTCACGCATAGCTTTCGCGCCGCGATAGATAAGTTCGGGATCTTTGAGAAGAGTAGCACCGCCGCCGCTGCCGTTCACCAGCTTCGACGGACAGCCGCAGTTCAGGTCTACGCCCCACGAACCTAACTCCACGGCGCGGGCAGCGTTTTCTGCCAGCCACTCAGGATATTGACCAAGAAGCTGAATGCGCACTAAGGTGCCGGAAGGCGTGCGGCTGTTATGCAGCAGTTCAGGGCAAAGCCGATGAAAGGATTTCGCCGGCAATAGCTGATCGACCACGCGCAGAAACTCGGTGATACAAAGATCGTAGTCGTTTACCT
>DALYUA010000578.1:0-1789 GCA_031993245.1 Buttiauxella sp.
CTTATCCTGAACTGCGCCTGTTTATTCACGCCGATTAACATCGTTCTGTCTTTACGCCGGGTACATGCGGGCCAGCGCAAGACGCCATCAAGCTGCTCGCTTGCAGACGTCGCCGTGCGTGCAAACTCGGCCCAGTAATCGCATACCTTCGCGGAAAAGGCCAGATCGTCTGCCGTCACATAGTCGCAGGCTGGAGGCGTGAGCCGTAACGTATCAAACACGTAGGGTATTTCGTTACCATGCCAGGTTCCGTTTGCGTAGGTTTTACGCTCAGCCTCGGCGACATAATCGAAGTAATAACGCCAGCAGGGCTGGCCTGCGCGCTGCTGCGCCTGCATAACCACAAAACCCATAGTGGTGAAGGCCATATCGCGGCATACCTGACGGCCCAGCTCCGCATCGCCCTTCACCCCTGGATAAAGCAGTTTTATCAGTCCCAGTCCGAACCGTTTCTCCCGGCGCAGCAGCTCAATTTGCCCCGCCAGATCGATACCAAAATAGCTCAGCACGCTGGCTTCATCGCTGTTGCTGCCGATCATGACCGGCATCAGATGCTGCCTGCCCGCGAGGAAAGTATCCAGCATCGGCTCCGGCAGTACGCGGTCGCCGCTGACAGGCGCCGGACCGATATTTAGCGGCGCTTCTAATGTCCAGAACAGGTCGGCTGGCAGCTCGCGTAATTGTTCAGCGGTGGCATCTTCCAGCCCAAAGTGACGCGCCAGCGATATGCCCTTTCTCAGCGCCTGATGCCGTTCAACGTCCGGTAAGGTGTAAGCACTTTGAGCGATAGCCTTATGGAATAACCCACCGGCAAGCGGCGAGGCCAGAAGCGAGAGCACGCTACGCGCCCCGGCTGATTCGCCAAACAGCGTCACGTTACCGGCATCGCCGCCAAAGGCATGAATGTTTTCCTGCACCCATTCCAGCGCGGCGATTTGATCCATCAGGGCAAAGTTATACAGCGGCCCGGCTGGATCTTCGCCTTCCAGCGCCGGATGCGCGAAAAAGCCCAGATGTCCCAGCCGATAGTTGATTGACACAAACACCACGCCGCGCGAAGCAAACCCGCGACCGTCATACGGCGGCAGCCCGCCAGCGCCGATGGTGTAACCGCCTCCGTGCAACCAGACCATAACGGGAAGCGGCTCGTCGCCGGTTTTTGCAGGCGTCCAGATATTCAGATAGAGACAGTCTTCAGAAAACTGGCCCGGATCGCCGCCGCCCACCGCTTTACAATATTCCAGGCTTTGCCAGCTTGCCGGAGAAAACTGCGTGGCAGGCCTGACACCTTCCCAGTTGGCAGGAGGAACAGGCCCACGCCACCGCAGCTCACCCACGGGCGGGGCGGCGAAAGGGATACCGCGAAATACGGTACATCCCTCCTCTGTTGTTCCGGCAAGCCTGCCCTGTGCGACATTAACTAACGGGATTTCAGGCGCTTCCATCTGCGGTTCCTTGTTATCAACAACTCAGCAGAATAGCGCGTTTACAGCAGTCCGCAACGTCGTTTACTGCGATCCTCCGCCTGCTGGTATAACTCAAACTCGTCGGCAACCGGCGCCCCGAGCGCTTGCTCAAAAGCGGCACGGCTGGCGTGCCCGTGGGTACGGGCGCCGCTTTCGCTACCTAAGTTAGACTGGAAAATACCTGCGGCGCTCACCGGCAGAAAATCTTCATAGGTGATAGGTTGAGCCACCAGCCAACCGCGTTCAATCAATGCCTGCGGATCGTCTCCGGGCTTGATCCCCAGCCGGTGCATTTCGCCTGCGGGCGTTAAGCGATAGCGGAA
>DALYUA010000579.1:0-1783 GCA_031993245.1 Buttiauxella sp.
AGACTCGATTTTGCTGTCCCTGTGGGGGATAAAGAAGAGCACGGATTACAGTTTTACATCGGTCTGGGGCCTGAACTATGAGTCGCTGGAAGAAAATAAGCCTCGCGGTGCTGATTGTTGTTTTACTCCTGATTGGGGCAGTAGGCTTCCTGGTGGGGACCACTACCGGGCTGCACCTGTTGTTTAATGCGGCAAATCGCTGGGTGCCGGGGCTGGAAATTGGCAGCGTCACGGGCGGCTGGCGCAATCTGACCATTAAAAATCTGCGCTATCAGCAGCCGGGCGTGGATGTTAACGCAGGGGAAGTTAACCTGGCCGTGAAGCTCGCCTGCCTGCGCGACAGCAGCATCTGCGTGAATAACTTCTCGCTTAAAGATATCGATGTGGTGGTGGATACTAAAAAAATGCCGCCTTCCGCTCCCGCTGAAGAAGAAGAGAGCGGCCCGCTCAATCTCACCACGCCGTATCCTATAACGCTTAGTCGCGTTGCGCTTAATAACGTCAATCTCAAAATCGACAACACCACCGTATCGGTGATGGAGTTCACGTCGGGCCTGAACTGGCAGGAGCGTAACCTGACGCTGATGCCCACAAACCTGGAGGGTTTGTTGATTGCGCTGCCAAAAGTGGCGAAAGTCGCTCAGGAAGAGGTGGTTGAACCGAAGATAAATAATCCGCAGCCGGAAGAGTTGCCGCTGGGCGAAACGCTTAAAAAGCTGTTTGAAAACCCAGTTCTGCCGGAAATGACGGATGTGCATCTGCCGTTAAACCTGAACATTCAGGAATTTCGCGGCGCTAATCTTCGTCTGACGGGCGATACGGATCTGCTGGTCAGCAGCCTGCTGCTTAAAGTCAGCAGCATCGATGGCAACGTGAAGCTGGATGCGCTGGACGTGGACTCTTCCCAAGGACTGGTTAATGCCGCAGGCAGCGCGGTGCTGCGCGACAAATGGCCGGTGGATCTGACGCTTAACACCACGCTGAATATCGATCCCGTTAAAGGCGAGAAGGTGAAAATGAAAATCGGCGGGGAGCTGCGGGACGTGCTGAAAGTGGGCATGAATCTCTCAGGCCCGGTGGATATGGAACTCACCGCGCAAACTCAGCTTGCCGAGGCGGGCCTGCCGCTGAATCTTGAAATCGTCAGCAAGCAGCTTTACTGGCCGTTTACCGGTAAGAAAGAGTATCAGGCCGATGACCTCAAGCTGAAGTTCAGCGGAAAGATGACCGATTATACGCTCTCCTTCCGCACCTCCGTGAAGGGGGAGCAGATTCCGCCTGCTGTAATCACCCTGGACGGCAAAGGCAACGAGCAGCAGTTAAACCTCGATAAGCTGCGCATTGCCGCGCTGCAGGGAAATAGCGATCTGAAAGCGGTGCTCGACTGGAGCAAAGCGATTAGCTGGCGCGGTGAGCTGAAACTTGACGGCATTAATACCGCGAAACAGTTCCCGGACTGGCCTGCGAAGCTTGACGGCTTCGTGAAAACCAGCGGCAGCCTGTATGGCGGGACCTGGCAGGTGGACGTGCCGGAGCTGAAACTCGCCGGCAACGTGAAGCAAAATAAAGTGAGCGTTGCCGGGAAGCTGAAAGGCAACAGCTATATGCAGTGGAACATTCCGGGCCTGCATCTGGAGCTTGGCCGTAACGGTGCCGATGTGAAAGGGGAACTGGGGCCGAAGGAGCTGGCGCTGGATGCCAGCATTGACGCGCCGAATCTGGATAACGCGCTTCCGGGACTCGGCGGCACGGCGAAGGGCACGATTAAAGTCCGCGGCGATGT
>DALYUA010000580.1:0-1771 GCA_031993245.1 Buttiauxella sp.
AACCACTGGCACGAGCAGAGCGCCGCCTTGATGCGCCCCTTCCGCGCCCTGCCGGACTGGCGTATCGACGATCTGATGATCTCTTTCTCCGTTCCGGGCGGCGGCGTTGGCCCGCACCTGGACCAGTATGACGTCTTTATTATCCAGGGCGTTGGCCGTCGCCGCTGGCGCGTGGGCGAGAAAGTGCCGATGAAGCAGCACTGCCCGCATCCGGATCTGCTGCAAGTTGAGCCGTTCGAAGGCATCATTGATGAAGAGTTAGAGCCTGGCGATATCCTTTACATCCCGCCAGGCTTCCCGCACGAAGGCTACTCGCTGGAAAACTCGATGAACTACTCCGTCGGGTTCCGCGCGCCAAGCGGCCGGGAGCTGATCAGCGGTTTCGCCGACTATGTATTGCAGCGCGAGCTGGGCAGCCACCGCTACACCGATCCTGAGGTGCCGTCTCGCCAGCAGCCGGCGGACGTTCTGCCGGCAGAGCTGGATAAACTGCGCGGCATGATGCTGGAGCTGATTAACCAGCCGGAGCATTTCGAAGCCTGGTTTGGCGAGTTTATCACCCAGTCGCGCCACGAGCTTGATGTGGCTCCGCCTGAGCCGCCTTACCAGCCGGATGAAATCTACGATGCGATAAAACAGGGCGACTCGCTGACGCGTCTTGGCGGCCTGCGCATACTGCGCATTGCCGATGAGGTGTATGTCAACGGCGAGAAGATCGACAGCCCGCACCGTCCGGCGGTTGAAGCCCTGGCAAGCCATATCACGGTGAATGCAGAGGTCCTGGGCGACGCGCTGGAAGATCCGTCGTTCCTGGCGATGCTGGCCGCGCTGGTGAACAGCGGATACTGGTACTTCGAGGATTAACGCCTCTCGCTCGCCTTCTCAGCAAAAGTTATTTACCGGCTGAGAAGGCGGGAATCCTGTCTGTTTCGTGTGAATACCTTTTTTCAGCATAGCTTCCCTCGTTAGATCACCGCCTCCGTCATTCCAGCCTCGCAGTATTTTGACAAGCTTAAGCGGCAGCACTAACCGGCACATCCTGATGTAGCTATGTGCCATGCTGACTATGTTTTTATTGAATACCGGAACAGAGAGGACGACTCAATGATTACGTTATGCAAAGCCTGCGGCACATCCTATGAAATCATCGACTCCCATCCGCAACACTGTAAGATCTGCGAAGATGAGCGTCAGTATGTCCCCGTAACGGGTCAAAAATGGGTCGATTTAAGCACCCTTTTTGCTTCACACTCAAATAAGTGGAAACAGCACGAGTCCTGCCTTCTCAGCATCCAGACCGTTCCTGCTTTTGCGATTAATCAGCGCGCTTTTATCCTGAGAACACCGGAAGGCAATATTCTCTGGGACTGCATCGCCACCCTCGACGACGCCACGAAAACGCTAATTGCCTCCCTGGGTGGGCTCAGGGCTATCGCCATATCGCATCCTCATTACTACACCACCATGCAGGACTGGGCAGCCGAATTTGACGCCCCGGTTTACCTTCACGCCAGCGATCGCCAGTGGATCATGCGCGACAGTCCCCGGATTACTCTCTGGGAAGGCGACACCCTTGAGCTGACCAGTGACGTCAGTATCATACGTCTTGGTGGGCACTTCGCTGGCGGCAGCGTTCTTCACTGGGCCCGGGAAGAAGGTGTACTGCTTTCCGGAGACATCCTTCAGGTTACGCCGGGTGCGGATGCCGTCTCCTTTATGTGGAGCTATCCCAATATGCTGCCGCTGTCGGCAGGCACGGTCAGCGACATTA
>DALYUA010000581.1:0-1770 GCA_031993245.1 Buttiauxella sp.
ATTTTTTCAGCGCGTCAATTAACTGCCGGGTGGTCGTGGTGAGCTGGCCGGGATCGTACACTGCGTACAGATCCGCGGGGATTACTTTTGTCGGCGGACGGAACACCACCCCGGGCCAGTTCATTTGTGCATAGCTGTCGGCCATGATGGTCAGTCCCAGGCCAATGCTCACCAGCGCCAGCACGGTCTGGGGTTCAACCGCCTCCCTCACCACGCGTGGCGAAAACCCGGCTTCGCGACATACGCGTTGCAGAAACGTCCAGTCCGAATGTATTGCCGTCATGGTAACGAAAGCTTCATGGCGTAGCTGGCCGATGTCGATGGACATTTGTTTTGCCAGCGGATGCTGCTCCGGCAGCGCGACCATAAACGTCGCATCGTGCAGTTTTTCACTTTCCAGACCTGCGGGCGGATGGGTTTCCATGCGCCAGATCCCTGCGTCAATATCGTGGCTTTCCAGCAATGCCAGCTGATCGCCGGGGGATTTTTCGCGAAACAGGATCTCGATGGCCGGGTAGTCAGCGATAAAGCGTTGCAGGGACAAACGTAATCCGCCCCAGATAGCCGTGCCCACAATGCCAAGGTGAATACGCCCGCCTTCTCCACGTCCAATCTGCTCTACGCGCGCGAAGGCCATATTTGCATTGGCAAGCAGCTGCCGGGTTTCATGCAGCAGCACCTCTCCCGCGTGCGTTAAGGCGACGCTGCGCGAATGGCGGATAAACAGCATTGTGCCCAACTGAGACTCAAGCTCTTTAATATGGAAGCTAAGCGGTGGCTGCGACATATTCAGCCTGGCCGCCGCTTTACCAAAATGCAGCTCTTCTGCCACAGCCTGAAAATAACGCAGCAGCTTTAAATCCGTGCGGTAGATGCGTTGTGAGTTGTTCATGGGGCCCCTTCGTGGTGGAAGCCCCATAAACTATCATCCCAACTTCCGTCTGTAATGCGCGGGGCGCTAATGTGCGAGCGGTGCCGAAGACTTTAGCGAGGGATGATGACGATACTGGAAACTGAAGTGGAAAATCACCGCCAGCGCTAACGCATAGGCTGCAAACACCAGCCAGATAGTCGTCCAGTCCTTCACGCCATCTACGGAGAAGTAGTCCACCACGTAGCCGCTGAGAATGGCCCCTACGTAGGCTCCGATACCATTAACCATCGTCATAAACAGCCCCTGGGCGCTGGCCCGAATACGCGAATCGACCTCCTGCTCGACAAAAACTGAACCGGAGATGTTGAAGAAATCGAACGCGCAGCCGTACACCACCATAGAGAGCAGCAACAGCATAAAACCAAACGCTGAGGGATCGCCCCATGCAAAGAGCGCAAAGCGCAGCACCCAGGCAATCATGCTCATCAGCATGACCTGCTTAATGCCAAAACGACGCAGGAAGAAAGGAATGGTCAGGATGAACGCCACTTCCGACATCTGTGATACCGAAAGCAGAATGGATGGATAGCGCACCACAAAGCTGTCGACAAATTCCGGCTGGCGGGCAAAGTCATGCGGAATGGGTTACCAAAGGTATTGGTAATTTGCAGCACAGCACCGAGCAACATGGCGAACAGAAAGAACACTGCCATACGCGGATTTTTAAACAACACGAACGCATCCAGCCCAAGGCGGCTAACCCAGCTACGCGAGGTCTGCCCTTTCGCCACGGGCGTTGTCGGCAGCGTCAGCGCATAAAGAGCCAGCGCCAGCGATGCGCCTGCGGCAATATAGAGCTGAACATTGCTCAACTCAAAACGCATCAGGCTTACCGC
>DALYUA010000582.1:0-1758 GCA_031993245.1 Buttiauxella sp.
CGCGCTTGAGGAAGAGGACAAAAACAGCGGCTCTGCTCCTCGCGCTCAGTACGTGCTGGCGGAGCAGGTGACCCGTCTGGTACACGGTGAAGAAGGTCTGGTTGCGGCTAAACGTATTACCAGTAGCCTGTTTAACGGCAATCTGAGCGACCTGACAGAAGCCGACTTTGCGCAGCTGGCGCAGGATGGCGTGCCGATGGTTGAACTGGCGCGCGGCGCAGACCTGCAGCAGGCGCTGGTTGACTCCGAACTTCAGCCGTCACGCGGGCAGGCACGTAAAACCATCGCGCAGAACGCTATCACCATCAATGGTGAAAAGCAGGCCGACCCGGAATATACTTTTGCCGACAGCGATATGCTGTTCGGTCGCTACACCTTACTGCGTCGGGGTAAGAAAAATTACTGCCTCGTTTGCTGGAAGTAATTAAGTAAGACCAGAAGGGCGTGTGCTGACAAAGGCCTCAGAGGGTAGAAGTCTTTTTCACGGTACTTTTAAATCGAAGAATTATGCCTTTTGGTTTACTCTCCACACCCGAAAACCACGTTTTTCGAGTGTGGGACATCAATCTGAAGGGCGCTGGATTGCAATCCACGCCCTTTATTTTTGCCACAAACACAACAGCTGTTGATCCGGATTAGAAATGAAAAACATCCTTGCCATCCAGTCACATGTGGTATTCGGTCACGCGGGCAACAGTGCCGCCGAATTCCCGATGCGCCGGCTGGGCGCCAATGTCTGGCCGTTGAATACGGTTCAGTTTTCCAATCATACCCAATACGGGAAATGGACCGGCAGCGTTATGCCTGCCAGCCACCTCAGCGATATCGTGCAGGGAATTGCGGATATCGGTCAGCTTCAGCGCTGCGACGCGGTATTGAGCGGCTATCTGGGCTCAGCCGAGCAGGGAGAACATATTCTTTCTATTGTTCGTCAGGTGAAAGCGGCAAATCCGCAGGCGAAATACTTCTGCGATCCCGTAATGGGGCACCCGGAGAAAGGCTGTATCGTGGCACCGGGCGTGGCAGAATTCCATACGCGCTGCGCATTGCCCGCAAGCGACATTATCGCGCCTAACCTGCTGGAACTCGAGATTCTGAGCGGCCATACCGTAAATTCTGTTGAAGAAGCGGTGAGCGCCGCACGCGAGCTTATCGTCCAGGGGCCGCAAATTGTGCTGGTGAAACACCTGGCGCGGGCTGGTTACCAGCAGGATCGTTTTGAAATGCTTCTGGTGACGGCGGAAGAGGCCTGGCATATTCATCGTCCGCTGGTGGATTTTGGCGAACGTCAGCCGGTCGGCGTGGGCGATGTCACAAGCGGTCTTCTGCTGGTTAAACTGTTACAGGGCGCCACGCTGCGTGAAGCGCTGGAACACGTTACCGCCGCGGTTTATGACGTGATGGTGGTAACTAAAAAAATGGCAGAGTACGAACTGCAACTGGTGGCAGCACAGGATGGCATTGCGAAACCTGAGCACTATTTCACCGCCGTTAAGCTATAAAAATTACGCCCTCACAACGAGGGCGCTTTCCGTTTAAATCCCTTCAGCAGCCAGCGCCGCTTCGACAGCCGGACGCGCCTTCATGCGCTCCATAAATGCCTCGATGTTGCTCAGGCCATTCATCTCAAGCTTCACGGCATACGCCCAGCGCAGCACGGTAAACAGATAGGCGTCCGCCACGCTAAAACGCAGCCCCATCAGCCACTGTTTGTCATTCAGCTCTTCATTAACGTACTGTAGTTTTTTCTCCAGCGTC
>DALYUA010000583.1:0-1725 GCA_031993245.1 Buttiauxella sp.
CACGCTGTACTTCTTCGTCCTGGAAGCGACGGCCGATCAGGCGTTTGATCGCAAACAGCGTGTTCTGTGGGTTAGTCACTGCCTGACGTTTAGCCGGCTGACCTACCAGAGTTTCGCCATCCTGGGTATAGGCGATGATGGAAGGCGTGGTGCGATCGCCCTCGGCGTTTTCCAGCACGCGTGCCGTGGTGCCATCCATGATTGCTACACAAGAGTTGGTTGTACCCAAGTCGATACCAATAATTTTACCCATCTAAACGTCTCCACTTAAAATTTGTTCGTCATGTGGTTGTGAACCTGTTATGCGGGCAAACAAGTGTGTTTCAACTGCCCAAACATTTTTTTTCAGGTCCGCCAACTGCGGTTGCATACAAGATGGGGTCGGCTTGTCCGCCATCAAGGGGCAAAGCAAAAAAAAATTTCATCGCCACACCTGTTTAGATCATAGATTCCGGCCCGCCATCTGATTATGATGCCGCGCCCCGCAGCCCTTTAATGGCGGCGCGGTCTTTATTCATATGACATTTTGGTAATTTTTCAGAGGAACTATGGGCAACACTAAGTTGGCTAATCCAGCTCCCCTGGGCTTAATGGGCTTCGGCATGACCACCATTTTGCTCAACCTGCACAACGCAGGCTTTTTTGACTTTGACGTTATTATCCTCGCCATGGGGATTTTCTACGGCGGTATCGCGCAGATTTTTGCGGGCCTGCTGGAGTATAAAAAAGGGAACACTTTCGGTCTGACCGCGTTCACTTCTTATGGCGCTTTCTGGCTGACCCTGGTCGCTATCATCCTGCTGCCGAAAATGGGCGCGAGCGAAGCTGCCGATGCTAATTTCATGGGCGCATACCTTGGTTTGTGGGGCGTATTCACGCTGTTCATGTTCTTCGGCACCCTACAAGCTGCACGTATGCTGCAATTCGTGTTCGCAAGCCTGACGGTGCTGTTTGCCCTGCTGGCTATTGGCCATTTCGCGAATAACGAAAGCATCATTCACGTTGCAGGCTGGATTGGCCTGGTTTGTGGCGCAAGCGCCATTTATCTGGCGATGGGCGAAGTGCTCAACGAACAGTTTGGCCGCACCGTGCTGCCAATCGGTGAAAAGCATTAATCAGCTTTCTCTGATGCGATAAAAAGCGGAGCCTGGCTCCGCTTTTTTTATGAATGCTGCAGCGGCCTTTCCACTACCACATCTTCATGATTCAAATCCTGGCGCAGCCAGACGCCCAGCGCTAATCCAACCAGCGCCAGCGCCAGCACGTACCAGGCCGGCGCCATTGGCGACAACCCCATCAGCAGAGTAACAAGGATTGGCGTAAGGCCGCCGAAAATGGCGTACGACACGTTGTAAGAAAAAGAGATGCCGGTAAATCGCACTTCTGCCGGAAATGCCCGCACCATCACAAAAGGCACCGCACCGACAACTCCAACGCTCAGCCCCACCAGGCCGTACAGCATAAACAGGTGTTCAGGATAAATCGGGGTCAGGTGATAGAACATCCAGCTACACACGGCCAGCAGCAGGCTACCGATAATAAAAGTTTTGCTCGCACCAATACGATCGATAACCAGCCCTGCCGCAATACAGCCGATACAGAGCATCACGGTGGCGATACTATTCGCCTGAAGCGTCAACGCGGGCGCAATGCCAACCTGCTTTTGCAGCCAGGTCGGCGCCATCAAAATAACCACCACGATGCCCGCGGACAGCAGCCAGGTCA
>DALYUA010000584.1:0-1724 GCA_031993245.1 Buttiauxella sp.
GTATTGTTAAGCGCTTTATGCGTGAAAACATTCGCGGCCCGCAGGTTCCGGCTGGTTTACCGATGACGGAAGCGCAGTTGAATAAACTCGGCGGTCGCTATCTGAAAGCGCTCGGCAAAATGATGCCGGATGAAGAAGAAGTCGCGGAAAACACTCGCGCGCGCAGTTCGGTACTGCGCATTGCCGAGAGGACTAACGCATGATCAACGCAGTGACAGAAGCCCTCGGGAAAGTAAGCCAGCTTGGCAGTAATGAACGCCACGCGCTGCCAACGGTGATTGGCGGGGATCTCTTACGCCATGGCAAACTGCCACTGTGTCTGTTCGTCGCCATTATTTTCACCGCCATTTCAGTCGTGACCACCGCGCACCATACCCGTTTGCTGACGGCTCAACGTGAGCAAATGGTGGTGGAGCGTGATGCTCTGGATATCGAATGGCGTAACCTGATTTTAGAAGAAAACGCACTCGGCGATCATAGCCGGGTTGAACGGATCGCGACGGAAAAGCTGCAGCTGCAGCATGTCGATCCTTCGCAGGAAAATATCGTAGTTCAGCAATAAGGAATTGTGCGACAGATGAGAGCAGCGGCAAAAACGCTTAAACCAAAACGCCAGGAAGAGCAGGCCAACTTTATCGGTTGGCGTTTTGCGTTGCTTTGCGGTTGTATCTTACTGGCGCTGGCTTTTCTGTTAGGCCGTGTCGCCTTTTTGCAGATTATTGCCCCGGATATGCTGGTGCGTCAGGGTGATATGCGTTCCCTGCGCGTGCAGGAAGTGTCCACCTCCCGCGGGATGATCAGCGACCGTGCGGGACGTCCGCTGGCTGTGAGCGTGCCGGTGAAAGCTATTTGGGCCGATCCAAAAGAACTGCATGAAGCCGGCGGTATTACCCTCGATAACCGCTGGAAAGCGCTGGCCGACGCGCTAAAAATTCCTCTCGATCAACTCGCCTCACGCGTGAATAGCAACCCGAAAGGGCGTTTTATCTATCTGGCGCGTCAGGTTAACCCGGATATCGGCGATTATATTAAAAAGCTGAAGCTGCCGGGGATTCACTTACGTGAAGAATCCCGCCGCTACTATCCTTCTGGCGAAGTCACCGCTCACCTCATCGGTTTTACGAACGTCGACAGCCAGGGAATCGAAGGCGTCGAGAAAAGCTTTGATAAATGGCTTACCGGTCAGCCCGGCGAGCGTATTGTGCGTAAAGACCGCTACGGCCGCGTTATCGAAGATATCTCCTCAACGGATAGCCAGGCCGCCCACAATCTGGCGTTGAGCATTGATGAGCGCCTGCAGGCGCTGGTTTATCGCGAACTCAATAACGCCGTGGCCTTTAATAAAGCGGAATCGGGCAGCGCCGTGCTGGTGGATGTGAACACGGGCGAAGTTCTGGCGATGGCAAACAGCCCGTCTTATAACCCAAATAATCTGACCGGCACGCCGAAAGATATTATGCGTAACCGCACCATCACCGACGTGTTTGAACCAGGTTCAACCGTTAAGCCGATGGTTGTAATGACCGCGCTTCAGCGCGGCGTGGTGCAGGAAAATACCGTACTGAATACCATACCGTACCGCATCAATGGTCATGAGATTAAAGATGTGGCGCGCTACAGCGAATTGACCCTTACCGGGGTTCTTCAGAAGTCGAGTAACGTCGGGGTTTCCAAACTGGCGTTAGCGATGCCTTCCTCAGCGTTAGTAGATACTTACTCACGTT
>DALYUA010000585.1:0-1702 GCA_031993245.1 Buttiauxella sp.
CAGGCTTGTCGCCTAACTGGCGATAAACCTGAGACAGCGCCGTTGCGCCCAGCGCGTTGTGGCCTGCACCCAGATCGATAAGCAGCAAGGCGTTATCTTCAGTGCTTAACTGAGGCGTTACCGTGCGGCGCACATCCTCCACACGGGCAAACGCGGTGATAACCAGGGAGAGCGGAGAAGTCATCTCACGCTGTTCGTTGCCTTCCTGCCAGCGGGTTTTCATCGACATCGAGTCTTTGCCCACCGGAATGGTGATGCCAAGCTGCGGACAGAGCTCTTCACCTACGGCTTTCACCGCTTCATAAAGCCCGGCGTCTTCACCAGGGTGGCCTGCTGCGGCCATCCAGTTAGCGGAAAGCTTGATGCGTTTAAGCGAGCCAATCTGCGTGGCGGCAATGTTGGTCAGCGCTTCACCCACCGCAAGACGTGCGGATGCCGCAAAGTCCAGCAGTGCAACCGGCGCACGTTCGCCGATGGACATCGCTTCGCCGTAGTAACTGTCCAGGCTTGCGGTAGTGACCGCGCAGTTGGCTACCGGGATCTGCCACGGACCGACCATCTGATCACGCGCAACCATGCCGGTTACGGTGCGATCGCCAATGGTTATCAGGAAGGTTTTTTCCGCAACCGCCGGCAGATGCAGAACGCGATTGACCGCGTCAGCGATGGTGATAGTGCTGCTATCCAGCGCGTCGCCCTTCGCCTTCAGCGTTGCAACGTTGCGTTCCATCTTCGGCGTTTTACCCAGCAGCACGTCCAGCGGCATGTCGATTGGCTGGTTGTCGAAATGGCTGTCGTTCAGCCTCAGGTGTTTTTCTGCAGTGGCTTCACCGATCACCGCGTACGGCGCGCGTTCGCGGCGGCAAAGTTCGTCAAAGAGCTCAACCTGCTCAGGTGCTACCGCCAGAACGTAGCGTTCCTGAGATTCGTTACACCACACCTCAAGCGGACTCATGCCCGGTTCGTCGTTGAGAATGTCGCGCAGCTCAAAACGACCGCCACGCCCGCCATCGCTTACCAGTTCCGGCATAGCGTTAGACAAGCCGCCCGCGCCGACATCGTGGATAAACAGAATCGGGTTGTCCTCCCCCATCTGCCAGCAGCGGTCAATAACTTCCTGACAGCGGCGTTCCATTTCCGGGTTATCGCGCTGTACCGAGGCAAAATCCAGATCCGCGTCGGACTGGCCTGAAGCCATAGAGGAAGCCGCTCCGCCGCCCAGACCGATATTCATAGAGGGACCACCGAGAACGATAAGCTTCGCGCCCGGTGGGATTTCGCCTTTCTGTACGTGGTCGGCACGGATGTTACCTATGCCGCCCGCCAGCATGACTGGCTTGTGGTAGCCGCGCAGCTCAACGCCGTTGTGGCTGTTAACCTGCTCTTCGTATGTACGGAAATAGCCTGTTAACGCCGGACGGCCAAATTCGTTGTTAAACGCGGCGCCGCCGAGCGGGCCTTCGGTCATGATGTCCAGCGCCGTAACGATACGCTCTGGCTTACCAAAATCTTCTTCCCACGGCTGTTCAAAACCAGGAATACGCAGGTTGGAGACGGAGAAGCCAACCAGCCCCGCTTTCGGTTTCGCGCCGCGTCCGGTTGCGCCTTCGTCACGAATTTCACCGCCGGAACCGGTAGCGGCGCCCGGCCATGGCGAAATGGCCGTCGGGTGGTTGTGCGTCTCGACTTTCATCAGGATATG
>DALYUA010000586.1:0-1659 GCA_031993245.1 Buttiauxella sp.
AAACAGCGGCCCGTAGACGCGGGTCGCAAACTGCTGGCAGCGCGCATACAGCGTATCCATACCGGATGCTTTCGGCGAAGACTGGATGATGCCGGCGTTCGGATTCGCTTCCATCAGGCGCACCAGGTTGGTCAGGCAGTCGCCGCTCATCACGGAGTCCGCATCCAGCACCACCATATAGCTGTACTGGTTGCCCCAGCGACGGCAGAAGTCATCGATGTTGCCGCTCTTACGTTTTACACGACGGCGGCGGCGGCGATAGAAGATCTGCCCTTCACCCTGCACTTCCGCAATCAGTTCCATCCACGCTTTTTGCTCGGCCACGCAGATATCCGGGTTGTAGCTGTCGCTTAAGATGTAAACATCGAAATGCTGTTGCTGGCCGGTGGCTTTCACCGACTCCCAGGTGGCGCGCAGGCCAGCAAAGACGCGATCCACATCTTCGTTACAGATAGGCATAATCAACGCGGTGCGATGCTCCGGATTGATTGGCTCATCCCCCACGGTCGATGCGGAAATGCTGTACTTGTCTTTGCCCATCAGCAGCTGCAGGAAACCCATCAGCGCGGTCCAGAAACCGGCCGACACCCAGCAGAACAGAACGGCGAACAGGATCAGAATGCCGCTTTGCAGCACATACGGCAGCAGCTGCATAAAGGAGACCCACGCATCCTGGTCAACCATATCAGCAGGATTGATAAGCGCCCAGCCCTGGTAGGGCAGAATGGTCTTCATATACCAGGTTGCAACCACGGTCTGAGCAAGCGTCAGGATCAGCAGGATGTAACGACGGATAGTCCCGACGGTACGCCATTTCTGCTCGGCCTCGGCTTCTTCTTTCGACAGGTAACGTGGGTTAACTTCACGCCCGCGTAACCGGTCCCAGAAGCGACCGATCGGGTTGGTACGCCAGGGGTCAGGGAACATGGAGGAGCGCGTCGCTTTCGGCATTGCCTGCAGCTGAGTACGCTCTTCGTCATCCTTGATCAACTGATCGCCGCCCAGCGAACCCGGCCAGCTCGCCTCAAGGCGGGCTTTGACGGATGCCAAAGGAGAATCGTCAGCGCGATCGTAATGATGTCCTGACGCATCCAGCGCTTCATGCGCCGCTTGCAGATCGGCTTTCGGAAGAGCCGCCTTTTCAGCGGCCGTAAGAGGAAGTGCCTCGATGTAGTCAGGCGCGGTATCGGTAGAGTTATTCATTAGCAGGTAACTGGTAGCTCCAGGTTTCACTCAGTGTCTGATCGCCATTGACCAGGGCCGCGCGCATTTCCGTCGGCTTTTTGTCGTCTTTGACTTTCACACGCATTGTCAAACGCCAGCCTTTGGTAACCGGGTTATAACGCACCTGGCTGTCAACAATTTCGCCGTTATCGCCAATGCTGGCCTGCGCGGTGACCGGCGTATCTTCCGGCAGTTTTTTCATAGCCGCGCCGGTGTAATCCACCACAAAGGCGGTAGTGCCATCTGGCTGACGAATAAGGTTTGACTGTTTCACATCACCCGTAGAACGGCGAGTCTGGGCAACATACGCGTTATCCGGCGCATGCATTTTGTCTTCGTCGCGGCTGAAGGTGATGGTGTATTTAAAGTTCATCTCTTTGCCCGGCTCCGGAAGCTGATCCGGTGTCCAGTAGGCAACGATGTTGTCGTTAGTTT
>DALYUA010000587.1:0-1649 GCA_031993245.1 Buttiauxella sp.
CAGCCCCGCGCCAGCATTTCACTGAATAACTGCCGCTTGGTATCCACCAGCAGGTGAGCCCGGTCAACCTTAACCGGCGGGTAGTTGTTCAGCGTCGGGCATTTTGCGCAGCCGGTTTTCCAGCCTTCGCAGCCATCAAGGAAGGCGCAGCGCCCGGTAATGCTCCAGTGGTCATGCAGCGTCCAGACAAAAGTCACGTCCGGCTTATGGGATTTTATGCGCTGGCAAAACGTCACCATCTCTTCAAGGTTGAGCCAGTAGCTGTGTACCACGTGGAAATGCAGCACGACCGGGCCGTCTGTACGGGTGACTTTGCGATAAAGCTTGTTCAGGTTGCCAAAGGGATCGCGGTTGAAGAAGCGGAACAGGACGATATTGGCAATTGAAGTCAGACGCGGAGTATGTTTTTCAACGTCGGCAAACTTGTCGTGGCTGGCGCTTTTCCTGCCGCCCTTCCCATAACCGTAAATAAAGCGCGAAGAGAGTCCAGCTTCGCGGGCGCGCTGGTGCAGGTCAAGCGCAACGCCCGCCGCCCCTCCTTCAGCAAGGCGCACATTAAATTGCATAATATTCATTTAGTTACCTTAACTCGCGCTTTCTCACCCACCACCAGAGCGTTGTCCGGTACGCTATCCAGCACCACGCTACCCGCTCCCACAATGACGTTATTACCAAGCGTGATATCGCCAATGACGATGACGTTAGCGCCCAGTTCGACGCCGTTGCCAATCACCGGGCAGGCCAGACTTTGCCCACGGTTGCCGATGGTGACGCCGTGGCGGATAGTGAAATCATCCCCGGCGACCACGAATTTATTGATAACGACGGCGTAGCCGTGATGGATGGTAAAACGCCGCCCGATAGTGGCTGCGGCCTGAATTTCATAGCCAAACAGGCATTCAGTTACAAAGCGGTAGAGCAGCAGTACCGGTGCCGCCCAGATATTGTTCAGAACGTTTTTCTTGCGCCACACCGAGCAAAAATGGGCGATGCGATAGGCCATCACCATGCAGCACGGACGAAGGCTCCAGGAGTTTGCGCGCAGATCTTCAAGCACGATTATTTCCCCCGTAGCCCATCGGCCAGGCGCTTGGTATTGCGCACGGTCAACAGTGCCATCAGCGTGCGTAAAGACATACGCTTGTTGCGGATCTGATAGAGCGTAAAGAGCTGATATTTCTTGCTGCCGCGATCAAATTTATCTTTATGCTTCTGATAGAAGTGGAAATAGCCCGCGAACTTTTTAGGCGATTTAGTGATCTGCATTTCGCCGTGATTGATATGCAGAATTTGCGTGGCTTCTTCCACCTTCCACGGCTGACCGTACTCCACCACCATGCGCAGGAAAATATCGTAGTCCTGCGCCGCCGCCAGCTGCGTATCAAACAGGCAGGTTTTAAAGCGATCGGCACAGGTGAAAACCTGATTGCCAATAATGTTGCGCTTAAAAAACAGCCTCAGGGAATAGGGCGATTTTGGGTAAAGCGGCAGGCTGGTCGGCTGCGAATAGACCTGCCCTTCACAAACGTAGTCGTTCGCATACAGGAAAGCGTGCGTAACCAGTTGATGCTTGTGTTCCAGGAAGACGGACAGACGATTCGGCGTCCACTCATCGTCATCATCAATACCGGTAATAAATTCACCTGTCG
>DALYUA010000588.1:0-1645 GCA_031993245.1 Buttiauxella sp.
GATAATCGAAGACGATGTTTATGGTGAGCTGGCCTATGAATACCCTCGCCCGATGACGATCAAATCCCTTGATCTGGACGGTCGCGTGCTGCTGTGCAGCTCATTTTCTAAAACGCTTGCGCCGGGTCTGCGCGTGGGTTGGATTGTGCCGGGGCGCTATCTCGATCGGGCGCTGCATATGAAATATATCGTCACCGGTAGCACCAATACTTTTGCACAACTGGCAGTGGCGGAGTTTATTCGTAACGGCAATTACCACCGCCATCTTCGCCGTGTGCGCCAGCATTACCAGCGAAACCTCGACATATTAACGAACCGGGTACGGCGATACTTCCCGTGTGGCATCTGCGTAAGTCGTCCGCAAGGCGGTTTTTTGATGTGGGTTGAGCTTCCGGAAAATATCGATGTCGTGCCTGTTTGCTGCGCTCTGCGGGAGCAAAATATCCATATTGCCGTCGGGTCGCTACTTTCTGCATCAGGAAAATATCGTAATTGTCTGCGTCTGAGCTATGCTTTGCCGATTGATGATGCAAGCGAAGCGGCGTTGCGTAAAACGGGTGAAGCGTTAAGTTATGTGCTGGAAAATGCTTGATTTTCCCCCTCTTCTTGAGGCATAGACCTAAGGGCAGTTGCGCTAAACTCCGCTTTAATGGCGCATCTGTACCCGCAGCCAATAACCATAAAAATTACCATCGCTGATGGACGACGCAGCCAGATCGCGTCAGGCGCTTATGTGCCAGTTACCTTACTATAAGGATAATTATGACCAGCAACGCACAGCTGCTGACACGGGATAAGTTTGAGACTTGCCTGAGTGTGATTCGTCAGGCGTCGTTACAAATCCTACCGTTACTTAAAATTCGCGCCGCGGATGGCAAAGATCCGCAATGGTTTTTTCAACAGCTCGAACAGGCCCGGCAGGGTATGGGAAGCTGGGCTGCGGTGGCGCGTCGTCTTAACCTTAACGATGCGGAAATTTCGCAGTTCACGCTATTGTTACGCCATCTGCAACAGCTGGTGCCGCAGTATGAAAGCGGACAGGAGGTCAGTGATAATCAACTGATTTCCGCGTTGCGTTTTGTGAATTACCTTGAACTTGTGCGCAGCAAGCAGCCGCTGTTGGGCTATTCCACCGATTTATCCGGCGGAGTGGCGCAGCAGCAGGTGGCGCAGCAGCAAATTCGTGCGCTGGAGCTGATGCTTCGCGGGCTGATTAATAGCGCCTGGGGCAGCCAGTCGCAGCTGGTCAATCAGCTCAAAAGGCAGTTTGGCGGAGATAAAGTCCGGCGCTGGCTCAAAAATGCCGAGCGAGGGGATATTCTCAGCGGCCTGCGTTTTAGCGAACTGGCACTGCTTCTGGTGGATAAAAAAGAGTTTGCCCGGCACTATGCGGCGCTCTATCAGAACGCCCCTCAGCTCAGTTTTTTTATCGACAAGCGCAAAACCCTGCAAACCTTTCTGGATGACGTTCGCCAAATCCGCAATGACCTGATGCAGCAACGTCCTCTCACCACGGTGCAACTTGCCTTACTGGATAACTATTATCGGGAAACCAGCGCGCCGGTTCAGCGTGCGTTCGATGAAGGACGTACAAAAGTTAATCCTGCGGTTTTGCTGGCGAGCGAGGAGGCTCAGCTACAGGAGT
>DALYUA010000589.1:0-1611 GCA_031993245.1 Buttiauxella sp.
TGCTGGACGAAGTCCGTGCCGGCGGCCGTATTCCGCTGATCATTGGCCGTGGCCTGACGACCAAAGCGCGTGAGGCGCTGAATCTGCCGCACAGCGAAGTCTTCGTACAGGCGAAAGATGTGGTTGCCAGCACGCGTGGCTTCTCGCTGGCGCAGAAAATGGTTGGCCGCGCCTGTGGCGTTGAGGGTATTCGCCCGAACCAGTACTGCGAACCAAAAATGACTTCCGTTGGTTCTCAGGACACCACCGGCCCAATGACCCGTGATGAACTGAAAGACCTGGCGTGCCTGGGCTTCTCTGCCGATCTGGTTATGCAGTCCTTCTGCCATACCGCGGCCTATCCTAAGCCTGTGGATGTGACTACTCACCACACGCTGCCGGACTTCATCATGAACCGTGGCGGCGTGTCGCTGCGTCCAGGCGACGGCGTTATCCACTCCTGGCTGAACCGTATGCTGCTGCCGGATACCGTGGGCACAGGCGGTGACTCCCATACTCGTTTCCCAATCGGTATTTCCTTCCCTGCGGGTTCCGGTCTGGTGGCCTTTGCTGCCGCAACGGGCGTGATGCCGCTGGATATGCCTGAGTCGGTGCTGGTGCGCTTCAAAGGTAAAATGCAGCCGGGTATCACCCTGCGCGATCTGGTTCACGCAATCCCGCTGTATGCCATCAAACAAGGCTTGCTGACCGTTGAGAAGAAAGGGAAGAAAAACATCTTCTCCGGCCGCATTCTGGAAATCGAAGGCCTGCCGACGCTGAAAGTTGAGCAGGCGTTTGAGCTGACAGACGCCTCCGCAGAACGTTCCGCCGCTGGCTGCACCATCAAGCTGGACCGCGAGCCGATCGAAGAGTATCTGAACTCCAACATCGTGCTGCTGAAGTGGATGATCGCGGAAGGTTACGGTGACCGTCGCACGCTTGAGCGCCGTATCCAGGGCATGGAGAAATGGCTGGCCGATCCGCAGCTGATGGAAGCTGACGCGGACGCGGAATACGCGGCCGTAATTGAAATCGACCTGAACGATATCAAAGAGCCAATCCTGTGTGCGCCAAACGATCCGGACGACGCGCGTCTGCTGTCTGACGTTGCCGGCGAGAAAATCGATGAAGTCTTTATCGGCTCCTGCATGACCAATATCGGTCACTTCCGTGCCGCAGGCAAGCTGCTGGACAGTCATCAGGGTCAACTGCCAACTCGTCTGTGGGTTGCGCCGCCAACGCGTATGGATGCCGCACAGCTCACTGAGGAAGGCTATTACAGCGTCTTTGGTAAGAGCGGGGCGCGTATCGAAATCCCGGGCTGTTCACTGTGCATGGGTAACCAGGCGCGTGTAGCTGATGGCGCGACGGTGGTTTCCACTTCCACCCGTAACTTCCCGAACCGTCTGGGGACCGGGGCTAACGTCTTCCTGGCTTCCGCGGAACTGGCCGCTGTAGCTTCGCTGCTGGGTAAACTGCCATCGCCTGACGAATACCAGACGTTTATGGCTCAGGTCGATAAGACGGCGGTAGACACTTACCGTTACCTGAACTTCGACCAGCTTTCCCAGTACACCGAGAAAGCCGACGGCGTTATCTTCCAGACTGCAGTCTGATAATTAAGCAAAATGC
>DALYUA010000590.1:0-1604 GCA_031993245.1 Buttiauxella sp.
GTGGCATTCCGCCCAGCACCGCGGCGTCCGCCATCGCTTCGATAAACATAAACACATAGGCCGGAGAAGAACCGCTGACGCCCACGACCGGATGGATCATCGCTTCGCTGACCACTTCCGCCTGGCCAAAGCTGCGGAAAATCGTTACCGCATCGGCAATATCTTCCGGGCCGGCCAGCGCGTTTGGCGTGACAGAAGTCATTCCGGCATTAACCAGCGCTGGCGTATTGGGCATGGCGCGGATGATTTTGCGGTCGTGGCCCAGCGCCGTTGCCAGCGAGTCAAGCGTAACGCCTGCGGCAACAGAGATAACCACCGTTTCTTTATTGAGGCTGGAGGTAATTTCACCCAGTACTTTTAACATCACGCCAGGCTTTACCGCGCCAAAGACAATGTCAGCAATCTGCGCGACCTGTTGGGCGCTTTGCGCAGGGTTGATGCCATATTCCTGCCGCAGAGCTTCCACTTTGTCCGGCGACGGGGTGTAAACCCAGATGTTGCCGGGCTGAATCAGCCCGCTGGAGATCAGGCCACCGAGGATCGCTTTCCCCATGTTGCCGCAGCCAATAAAACCAATTTTCTTGTCCATTGCGTCACTCCATTGTCTGTGATGTTTGATGGGCTATAGCTTAACGCGCTTTCAGGCGATTCGGCTACGCTTAAGCAAAACAGTGGAAGGAGTCCAGTTCATGGCAAAACCTGTACCCGATGAATACACCGGCCGTACTTATCCGGTGGAAGAAGATATGCGTTGGCAACTTAAAGAGTGGAGCATTGAAAAATGGGGCCGCCGCTGCCTGTTGGCGCTGGTGTTGCTTTCATTGCTGGGGACCTTTTCAGATGGCTGGCTAAGCCAGACCACGACGAGTAACCCGAAGGGAACGCTGAGCGTGGAGCATCAGCGGATAATGCGCGCCATGAGCGATGAGAGCTTCACCCTGCGCATTAAATTCGCCACGGGCCAGCCTACCGTGCTGACTCTGGGGCAGGATTTTATGGATAACTTTGAGATTCAGAGCCTCCAGCCTCAGCCGCTTCTTACCCATACCAGCCGGCATGAAATGGTGCTGACCTGGCCTGCGAGCGAGGGCAAAGAGCAGGCGCTCTGGCTGACCGTTCAGCCTCAGTCTGCCGGACATTTTATCTCCACCATCAGGCTTAAAGGCGCAGAACCTGTGACCTTGAGCCAGTGGGTACTACCGTAAGGAAAAATTATGGATAACGTACTACGCGTCATAGGGATGTATATCCTGCTGATGATCGTGCTGAAAATCGCCGGGCGACGCACGCTGCTGGAAATGACCTCGTTCGATTTTATCCTGTTGCTTATCATCAGTGAGGCAACACAACAGGCGCTGCTGGGCAATGATTTTTCTTTCACCGGGGCGGCAATCACCATTATTACGCTTATCACCATGGATATCGTGTTCGGTAAAATCAAAGATCGTTTTCCAAAGTTCGAACAGCTTATCGACGGTTCGCCGCTGATCCTCGTGGAATATGGCCTTCCGCTGGAAAAACGAATGCGTAAGGCGGGGATCAGCGCGGGCGACATACTTTCTTCCGCGCGAATGAACCAGGGGCTGGAACGTATGGATCAGATA
>DALYUA010000591.1:0-1588 GCA_031993245.1 Buttiauxella sp.
CTTAAATGAAACAGTGATTACTTTCAAATGAAGCTTCCTCTTTTGTGACGGAAAAAAATATTTTGCTTAGCCTCTCGACAGATGATTTTTATTCAGGCTATTTTCTGTTCATGCCACAACAACGTGGCAGCGTCGCTCGGACGGTCCGGGCGCTGACGTAATTTGAGGTATCTATGGCTGACAACAGTCCTGCACGTCGTTTTTCGCGTATCGATCGTCTCCCGCCGTATGTGTTTAACATCACCGCCGAGCTGAAAATGGCGGCGCGTCGCCGCGGCGAGGACATTATCGATTTCAGTATGGGCAACCCGGATGGCCCAACCCCTCCGCATATAGTGGAAAAACTTTGCACGGTGGCGCAGCGTGACGATACGCACGGTTATTCCACCTCACGCGGTATTCCACGCTTACGCCGCGCTATTTCACGCTGGTATAAAGATCGCTACGAAGTTGATATCGATCCGGAAAGCGAAGCGATTGTGACGATTGGCTCGAAAGAGGGGCTGGCGCACCTGATGCTCGCCACGCTCGATCATGGCGATACCGTTCTGGTGCCGAACCCAAGCTATCCGATACACATTTACGGGGCGGTGATTGCCGGTGCGCAGGTGCGTTCCGTGCCGCTGGTGGAAGGCGTCGACTTTTTCAACGAGCTGGAACGCGCCATCCGCGAAAGCTATCCAAAACCGAAAATGATGATCCTCGGCTTCCCGTCTAACCCAACGGCGCAGTGCGTAGAGCTGGAATTCTTCGAAAAAGTAGTCGCGCTGGCAAAACGTTATGATGTGCTGGTTATCCACGATCTGGCCTACGCCGATATCGTATACGACGGCTGGAAAGCTCCGTCGATTATGCAGGTGCCGGGCGCACGCGATGTGGCGGTAGAGTTCTTCACCCTGTCGAAAAGCTACAATATGGCGGGCTGGCGCATTGGCTTTATGGTAGGCAACCAGGAGTTGGTTAACGCGCTGGCACGTATCAAGAGTTATCACGATTACGGCACCTTCACGCCGTTGCAGGTGGCGGCCATTGCCGCGCTGGAAGGGGATCAGCAGTGCGTTCGTGATATTGCCGAACAGTATAAACGTCGCCGCGACGTGCTGGTAAAAGGTCTGCATGAGGCGGGCTGGATGGTGGAATGCCCAAAAGCATCAATGTATGTCTGGGCGAAAATCCCGGAACAGTATGCGGCGATGGGCTCGCTGGAATTTGCCAAAAAACTGCTGCAGGATGCAAAAGTGTGCGTCTCGCCGGGCGTAGGCTTTGGTGACTATGGCGATACCCATGTGCGTTTCGCGCTGATTGAAAACCGTGACCGTATTCGTCAGGCGGTGCGCGGCATTAAAGCGATGTTTCGTGCTGATGGCCTGCTGCCTGTCGGGAGTAAAACGTCTTCTGAGGCTACAGAGTAAATCTATTTTGGTGGATGGCGCTTGCGCAATAAACGAAAACAGGAGCCAACTGGCTCCTGTTTTTTATCATCTGCTGCGTGGGGTTATTATTCAACCATCATCACAAAAGTACCGACCCACACCATCAGAATGACCGAGATACCCATCAGAAAATATTTCACTTATATTGCTCCGTG
>DALYUA010000592.1:0-1534 GCA_031993245.1 Buttiauxella sp.
CAGGCTTAGCCCCATCACCGACATGCCGCACAGCACGCCGTAGCTGGGATTGTTATGGGGATCGATTTCGCGCGCCAGCGGCATCAGCTCGTCCACCGACAGCGCCACCATAATCCCTGCGACGGCCGCCATGATTGAGGCCATGACCACCGGTGAGATCATCGTGCCAAGGATCAGCCAGGCCAGCACGCCGCCAAAAATTTCCGCAAGCCCTGAAACGCCCGCCCAGATAATCGCTTTACGCTTTGAGCCCGTAGCGGCATAAACCGGACCTGCGACCGCCAGGCCTTCAGGAATGTTGTGTAGTGCGACGGCGAGCGCAATCCCCATACCGAGTTCGAGATTGGAACTGGCGGTTACAAAGGTTGCAACCCCTTCCGGAAAGTTGTGCAGGCTAATGCCGAGCGTTAGCAGAAGCGCGGTGCGACGCAAATTTCCTGCTTTTAACGTGCCGTCGTTTAAATCCTGTGGATGCGCGTGCGGCAGGCTGCGGTCGAGCGCGAAGTAGCCCATTAGCCCGAGCACAAACATGCCATAGCCCAGCACGGGCGACATGCCTGCGGTATGCAACGCCGCTGGCAGCATTTCCATTAGTGAAATGAGCAGCATAATCCCGGCCGCGAAGCCAAGTGAAAATGCGAGCACCCGATTCGATGGCTTCTGGCCGATTACGCCCAAAACGGCGCCGATAAAGGTGGCCCCGCCAGCCAACAGGGTAAGGATCAAGGGTACGGACATTTACAGCTCCTTATCGCATACATTCAAATTTTCTGACGATCATCATCATGCTTATCTGAGTTCTTCCCATGGCGATTAGGCGTAACGTTGTGCCATCAGATTTTACCGCTTAAGGACACGACTATGACTGCCCAACGTATGCCCGCGCTATTCCTTGGTCACGGGAGCCCGATGAACGTGCTGGAAGACAATCACTATACCCGGGCCTGGCGCCATTTGGGAGAAACTCTGCCGCGTCCGAAAGCAATTGTGGTGGTATCTGCGCACTGGTATACGCGTGGCACCGGCGTAACCGCGATGGAAGCGCCAAAAACTATCCACGATTTTGGCGGGTTCCCGCAGGCATTGTATGACACGCATTACCCGGCGCCGGGCGCTCCGGAACTGGCTCAGCGGCTTGTCGATCTGCTGGCGCCGGATCCTGTCACGCTCGATAAAGAAGCCTGGGGATTCGACCATGGCTCATGGGGCGTGCTGATAAAAATGTACCCGGAAGCGGATATCCCGATGGTGCAGTTAAGTATCGACAGCACGAAGCCGATTGCCTTGCATTATGAGGCTGGCCGGAAACTGGCTGTGCTGCGTGAGCAGGGGGTGATGCTGGTCGCCAGCGGCAACGTGGTGCATAACCTGCGTACCGCCCGCTGGCGTGGTGAAAACACACCTTATCCGTGGGCCGGGTCTTTCAACCAGTATGTAAAAGACAACCTCGCCTGGCAGGGGCCTGCGGCAGAACACCCGCTGGTGAACTATCTGCAACATGAGGGCGGATCGCTATCGAACCCGACGCCAGAAC
>DALYUA010000593.1:0-1526 GCA_031993245.1 Buttiauxella sp.
GTTTTCCAGCCGCCACCCATCCGGCAATTATCGCCGATTTATCCTCCACCAGTGATTTCAAATCCCCGGTTAACTCGTCCTTTAATAGCGGTGCGCCCTGCAGCATTTCAAGGCAAAACAGCCGGGAGGCCTGCGGATGGTCGCGCGACACTTCAAGCTTAAGGCGGACATATTCGCCGATAGCCGCCAGCGGCTCCAAATCTTCACGAAACGCACGCAGCGGCGCGAGCCAGATCGCCAGAATTTGCTTGAGCACGGCGATATAGAGCGCCTCTTTTGAAGGGTAGTAATAAAGGAGATTGGTTTTGGACACCCCGGCACGCTCCGCCACCTTATCAAGACTGGTGCCGTGGATGCCGTACAGAGAGAAAAACTCCAGACCTGCCGCCAGAATAGCCTCTTTCTTGGCGGCTACCGCGAGTGAACGTCGCCCGGTTTGTTTGGTTGGTGCTGCGCCTTCAGCCATGCTGAGCTTCTTCCTAATCCGATGTGCCTCAAGCATAGCAAAGGCCAGCATTTACAACGACTCGTTTGCGCTCCCGGCCTGCGGGAGTGCTGATTTTTTACGCTTGAGCTTCAGTTCGCTTACCAGCACGCCAAGCACAATCAGCGCGCCGCCAAGCAGCGCAAGCACGGGTAAGCGTTCTCCGGCGATACGTCCGAAAATACCTGCCCATACCGGCTCGCCGGTATAAATAACCGTGGCGCGAGTCGGTGAAACGCTGCGCTGCGCCCAGTTCATCGTCACCTGGATAACGGCGCTGAAAATCCCTAGCCCCAGCGCTATAACGACCAGGCCGGTGCTAAACGGCGGCACGCTCTCACCTGCCGGGATCATTGTAGCGAAGGCCACGATTGACGCGGTTGCCAGTTGCACAATAGTCACACGCTTAATATCCACCTTGCCCGCCCAGAGACCTATCATGATTATCTCGGCAGCTATCGCCAGCGCGCTTAGCAGAGTGATGATTTCACCCGCGTCCAGCGTTAACGACATACCTTCCGGCCCGGCGAGGAGAATTAATCCAGCAAAGGCCAGCGCCACGCCTACCCACGACATTACTCCCGGCATTTTTCCCAGGCAGATCCATTGCAGTAGCGGCACTAAAGGAACGTACATAGCGGTAATAAAAGCGGATTTACTGCTCGGAATGGTCTGCAATCCCCAGGTCTGCATGCTGTAACCCATGGCGATAGCTATACCGATGGCGACGCCCGCTTTCACTTCCAGCCACGTCAGGCCGCGCATGGATTTTATCGATAACAGACCGACAGCAAGCGCTGCGGTAGCGAAACGCAGGCCAACAAAGAAAAATGGCCCACTCATGGTCATCGCATATTGTACGGCAAGGAAGGTGCCGCCCCAGAACATGGTTATCAGGATAAGAATCGCTTCCTGCGGCCTGAGGGAAAATTTATAGCGGTTTAATAAGGCGGACATGGCTATACCGACGAGAATTCAGACGATGATAAGAGAGCCGACTATAGTGCGATCTGCCGAAATCTGGCGCAATGGGCGGCAGAAA
>DALYUA010000594.1:0-1521 GCA_031993245.1 Buttiauxella sp.
GTTACGCAATTTCCACCTCGCTGGTTGAACACCTTAAAGCGACGGGCGTCCCTGCGGGCGCGGGCGTTCTTGAGATTAACGGTTCACCGACCGATGCCGCAGCGGGACTTATTCGCGATGGCATTCACCGCGGACTGAAAGACTCTGGCTATAAAACGCTGGCTGAATTCGATACGCCGGAGTGGGCGCCGCCGAAAGCACAGGAGTGGACGGCAGGCCAAATCACCCGCTTTAGCGACCAGATTAAAGGTGTGGTTGCGGCGAACGACGGCACGGGCGGCGGCGCTATTGCCGCATTTAAAGCAGGCGGCGTACAGCCCATTCCTCCGGTCACGGGCAACGATGCCACTATCGCCGCCTTACAGTTAATTATTTCCGGCGACCAGTACAACACCATTTCTAAACCTTCGGAAATCGTTGCCGCCGCCGCAGCAAATGTCGCCGTGCAGTTAATTAACGGGCAGACGCCAAAAGCAAGCTCCACCCTCTACAACACGCCGTCGCAACTCTTTGTGCCAGCGGTCATTACCGCCAAAACATCAAGGCAGAAATTTTCGACAAAAAAATTCAGACCCCGGAGCAGGTTTGTACCGGTGAGTATCAGCAGGCCTGTAAAAAACTGGGTATTGACTAGGTAACGATAAGTGCGTCCGTTAGAGATACCGGCGGACGCACGGACGATATAAAGGTTCTGGCTATGTTAATAGAAAATAACCCCGCACCCCGCACGGAAAAACCGCTGCTTAAATTAAGCAAAGTCTCTAAAAATTTTGGTGCCGTTTCGGCCCTGACGGATATCGATCTCGACGTCTATGCAGGCGAAGTTGTCGCTTTAGTCGGGGATAATGGCGCAGGGAAATCTACGCTGGTCAAAATATTAGCCGGCGTGCATCAAGCTTCTTCCGGCACGATTGAGTTTGAAGGTAAAAAGATAGCCCTCGACAGCCCGGGTAAGGCGCTGGAGTACGGCATTTCTACCGTCTTTCAGGATCTGGCGTTATGCGAAAACCTGGACGTGGTGGCAAATCTGTTTCTCGGTCATGAACTGGCGGCCTGGCAATTAGATGAGGTGACAATGGAAGTCCGCGCCTGGACGCTGCTCAAAGAGCTGGCGGCGCGAATCCCTTCGGTACGCGAGCCGGTTGCTTCGTTGTCCGGCGGCCAGCGTCAAACCGTCGCCATTGCGCGCTCGCTGCTGCTGAACCCGAAGATAATTATGCTGGATGAACCTACCGCCGCCCTTGGCGTCGCGCAAACCGCAGAAGTGCTCAACCTTATTGAGCGCGTACGCGAGCGCGGGCTGGGCGTGATTATTATCAGCCATAACATGGAGGATGTGCGGGCCGTGGCGGACCGTATCGTCGTGTTACGTCTGGGTCGCAACAAAGGTATTTTCACACCGGAAGCAACCAATCAGGATTTAGTTGCCGCGATAACCGGGGCGACGGAGAACGCCGTATCACGGCGTGTGGAAAGAAAAACGCAGGAAAATACGTTGGGGGCGCGCTGACAGATGAATAC
>DALYUA010000595.1:0-1517 GCA_031993245.1 Buttiauxella sp.
ATATTGGTTGAGTGTTGTTCCTGAGCCTCTGGCAGGCCTCTCACTTTATAGCTAACGTTAACCTCTCCGCCCCCGCTTTCCTCCCCCAAATTAAACGAGAATGAGGAGTGACACGGCTGTTGGCTGTGGCAAGGTGGCGTCAATTTTTAGATTCGGGGATGTTACTATGTTGAATGCCTGGCACCTTCCGGTTGCGCCGTTCGTGCAAACTCGCAAAGAGAAACTTCATATCACCCTTTGGCTTGCCGGCGACGACCAGCCGGAGCGCGTGGTGCTGCGCTGCGAAAGGGATAACGAAGAGACGTCGATCGCTATGACGCGGCAGAAAAACGCGCCTTACGAAGGTGTGGTTGCCTGGAGTGGGGTGATCGATCTCAGCGTTGGCCAGCCGCGCCGTCGCTACAGCTTTAAGCTTTTATGGCTCGACAGGCAGCGCTGGTTTACTCCGCAGGGTTTCAGTTTGATTCCTCCGGCGCGTCTGGAACAGTTTGCTTTTGATGCACCCGATGAAGGGCCGCAGTGGGTGCAGGACCAGGTATTCTATCAGATCTTCCCGGATCGCTTTGCCCGCAGCCAGCCGCGCAAGGCCGGCCAGGATGAGATTTATTACCACCATGCTGCGAAGCGCGAAATTATTCTGCGCGACTGGGACGAACCGCTCAGCAGCGAGGCGGGCGGTTCAACGTTTTACGGCGGCGATCTGGACGGTATCAGCGAAAAACTGCCGTATCTGAAGAAGCTTGGCATCACCGCACTCTATCTCAATCCGGTGTTTACCGCGCCCAGCGTGCATAAGTACGACACGCAGGACTATCGTCATGTAGATGTGCAGTTCGGCGGCGATCGTGCGCTTTTGCGATTGCGTAAGAATACGCAGCAGCAGGGGATGCGTCTGTTGCTGGACGGTGTATTCAACCATAGCGGGGACACGCATCCGTGGTTTGACCGCCATCAGGCTACCGAAGCCGGAGCGTGCCATAATCCTGAGTCGCCATGGCGGGGTTTTTACAGCTTCTCCGAAGAGGGACGCGCGCTGGACTGGCTTGGTTATTCCAGCCTGCCGAAGCTGGATTACAGCTCTGAATCGCTGATAGAAGAAATCTATCAGGGCGAGGACAGCGTGGTGCGCCACTGGCTGCGCGAGCCGTGGGGAATGGACGGCTGGCGCCTGGACGTGGTGCATATGTTAGGTGAAGAGGGCGGGGCGAAAAATAACCTGCTGCACGTCAGCGGCATCACTAAAGCAGCGAAAGAAACCAAAGCGGATGCCTACGTGCTGGGCGAGCATTTTGGCGATGCACGCCAGTGGTTACAGACGGATGTGGAAGACGCGGCGATGAACTATCGCGGCTTCACCCTCCCGCTATGGGGGTTCCTGGCTAACACGGATATCTCCTACGATCCGCAAAGTATTGATGCACAAACCTGTATGGCGTGGATGGATGAATATCGCGCGAGCCTGTCCCATCAGCAACAGTTGCGCATGTTTAACCAGCTCGACAGCCACGATACGGCGC
>DALYUA010000596.1:0-1512 GCA_031993245.1 Buttiauxella sp.
ACGGCGACTGCTGGCAGCCCGCTCCGGGCGATGCGGCCTGCGTGTGGTTAAGTGAAGATATGCAGCAGGTGAATCTGTTGGTGGTTGAAACCGGCGACAACGCGGCACTCTGTTTGCTGGCACAACCGGGGCTGCAGCTTGCCGGTCGTACCATGCAGTTAGGGGATGCGATTAAAGTAATGAATGACAGACTAAAGCCGCAGCCGGTAAGTAGCAGCCTCAGTCTTGATCAGGCGGTCTAAAGCGTTTCCAGCTTCACATCACCCGCAGGAATACAGCTACAGCACAGAATTGTGCCGTCAGCGTCCACGGCGCTTTGCTTGAGCGCTTTCACTTCTCCGTCCAGTAAACGAATCCGACAGCTTCCGCAAATTCCTGCACGACAGGAATAGGGGACGCGAATACCCTGCTGTTCAAGCTGTTCCAGTAAGATTTGCTGGTTATTGCCGCGGAAAGCCTGGCCCTGCCAGTCAATTGTCACCGTGCTTTCCGGCTGGGCTTCTGGCTCAATGCTTTCTACAACCCGACCTGCGCTATAGGCTCTGGCGGGCTTACGGGCCAGCACTTGCAGTTCATCCCCGATGCGGATAATCCCGCTATTACGCGCAATCAGGTTCTGCCCGAAGTCAACATCGCCATTATCTTGCGCGGTGCGGAAGCTTTGCAGGGTATTCAGGGGTTCGCCTGCGGGATGTTTACGGCCTTTTTCAGGACTAACGGTCGTGAAAATACAGCGGCTACACGGCTTAGCGACGTCAAATGTCACACCGCCAATGCGCACCACCTGCCAGGTATCTTCTTCCCACGCCTGCGCGCCTGCCACTACGATGTTAGGACGGAACTGCGTCATCTTCACGCTTGCCGGGCAGCGGTTTTGCAAATCGCGCAGTGAAGCTTCGTTAGTCAGCAGGAAGGGGAAACCATCGGCGAAGGATAAAGGCACTTCTTCATGATGTTTAACCCGGCGGGTTAACGCTTCGCCCACCCAGCGCAACTGCACAGGGCGCGAAAAGAAGCCGCTCAACCAGCTATTGATCTCATCAGGCGCAATCAGGGCGGTAAAGTGGTTGCCCCAGACTTCGGTTGCGGCAGGAGTTGGCTGGAAATCGGCAAAGCGAACGTTCGCTGAAGTGCCATCCGGCGCGCTCAGACAGAGGCCGTCATGAAGGATGGCCGGGGTGAAAAGCACCATTTGCGGATACTGGCGCGCGGTAATAAAAGTGCCATCCGGTTCGGTAACCATAAAAATACGGTCAAAAGCCAGGCCGCTGGCGGAGGCTTGTGCATGCGAGAGGGCAAGACCGCGCATTGATTTAACCGGGTGAATATAAAGTTGAGATAGACTGATCATGCTGCCCTCCATGCCTGTAAAAATAATAAGAGGGCAACTTTATGACATGCGTGGCGGATTAGCTATAATGCGCCACTATTTTCTTTTTCTGACCAATAAGTGACGATATGAATTCTCTGTTTGCCAGTACGGCGCGTGGGCTCGAAGAGCTGCTAAAAACT
>DALYUA010000597.1:0-1507 GCA_031993245.1 Buttiauxella sp.
CTGCGCCGCAGTGCAGGTAAGCAGTGCTAACAGAGCCAGACTAAAACGCTTCATGTTACCTCCCGGGTTATCTTTTCGTCTGCTAAGCATAGGCCACAAGCGCAGTTTTCACCGGGAGGCGAGCGTTTTTCAGGATTAAGGCACGTCGTAACCCAGCGCCGCTTTACGAATGCGGAACCACTGCTGACGGCTCATATCCAGAGAAAGCGCGTGAATAGCCGAACGCACGCGTTCAATTTTGCCGGAGCCAATAATCGGCAACGGCTGCGATGGCAGACGCATCACCCATGCATAGACCACCTGCTCGATAGTTTGCGCGCCGATTTCATCAGCCACGGCCTGCAGTTCATCACGCAGCGGCTGGAAAGCCTCATCGCTAAACAGGCTACCGCCGCCCAGACAGGACCAGGCCATCGGGCGAATACGCAACTGCTGGCACTGATCCAGGGTGCCATCAAGAATCGCTGGCTGATGCACCGGAGAAATCTCCACCTGATTTGTTGCCAGCGTAAACGGCAGACGTGACTGCAACAGGGCGAACTGAGCTGGCGTAAAGTTGGATACGCCAAAGTGACGCACTTTTCCGCTCTGGTGCAACGCGGTGAAAGCTTCGGCCACTTCGTCAGCGTCCATTAGCGGATCCGGGCGATGGATTAACAACAGATCCAGATAATCCGTCGCCAGTTTTTGCAGTGAGGATTCGGCGCTGCTGATGATGTGGCTGCGGTCAGTAATATAATGGCCCAGGGTATGATCCGGATTAGCCGTGGTCGCAATACCGCACTTCGTCACGATCTCCATTTTCTCGCGCAAATGAGGCACCAGACGCATCGCGTCGCCAAAGGCCGCTTCGCACTCATAGCCGCCATAGATATCTGCGTGATCGGCCGTAGTGATCCCAAGGCCAACATGCTCTTCAATAAAGCTTGCAAGCTGGCGTGGCGACATATTCCACTCCATCAAACGCCAGTATCCCATTACCAGACGTGAGAACTCCGGGCCCTGCGGGGAAATCGTAATGCGCTGTACCATAAAAGCATAACCTCATTAATGGATAAATTCTGCGAGGGAGTATAACGAGGTTAAGCGATTAAAAAAGTGAGGGTTGCTGCGGTTCTTCGGGCTCAGAGTGATTGTTTGCTCGTAACTTGCGCAAAAAGCGCTGGCGACAAAGACGCAGCACGTCCTGTTTCTGCGCATCGCTCATTGTTTGCCAGTTAAATCTCTCATCGCGGCTGCGCATACAGCCACGGCAAAAACCGCGCTCGTCCGACTGGCAGATGCCACGGCAAGGGCTCTGAACTGGAAAAAACTCAAGCTGTTCTGGCACTCATATCCCCCGTTATCGACCTTCCTACAATTGAAGCCTGACATTCGCAGGGTTGCAAGCGGGTAAGGAGGATTATTGCAACGCCGCGTACCACGCAGAAACATTTATGCCGCCTGACAAATTAAGGTTCCCCTAATCTTCGCACACTAAGCTGTGGCAATCTTCAGAACCAGTAAT